>CAURMD010000032.1:0-12333 GCA_963525985.1 uncultured Streptococcus sp.
GCATAGGTGTCATATTGTAAACATCCAGTTTAGACAATTCTGCTAGGATAGGATGTTCTTCAGTCGTATCAAAGAGAGAAATCTGTTCTGTGACAGCACTTGTTTGCCTCACGGGAGCAGGACTTTCTGTCCCCTGATTCTCTAACTGAGTCAAAATCTTATCCGCCCTTGCTAAAAGGTCTGCTGGCAAGCCAGCAATCTTGGCTACATGGATACCGTAGGATTTGTCAGCTGGCCCTGGTTCAATCTTATGAAGGAAGGTCACCTGCCCATCCTGCTCCAAGGTTGCCACGTGAACATTGATCAAGTGTTCCAGGCTGGACTCTAGACTAGTCAACTCATGGTAGTGGGTCGCAAAGAGGGTCTTGGCTCCGATATGCTCATGAATGTATTCGATGATAGACTGAGCAAGAGCCATACCATCATAAGTTGCAGTTCCACGACCTAACTCATCAAAGAGAATCAAGGAATTCTTTGTTGCATGCGAAATGGCATTGTTGGCCTCCATCATCTCCACCATAAAGGTTGACTGACCTGAAACCAAGTCATCTGCTGCTCCGATACGGGTAAAAATTGCATCAAAAATCGGTAAATGGGCGCTTTCTGCTGGCACATAAGAACCCATCTGGGCCATAACCGCCGTCATGGCTAACTGACGCATGTAGGTTGACTTCCCGCTCATGTTGGGCCCTGTAATCAGTTGAATACTGGTATCTTCTGCCATCTGAATCGTATTGGGAATATAGGTCTGAGCCCCCATGACCTTTTCAACGACAGCATGGCGCCCTTTCTGGATATCAATTCGCGAATCATCTCCGAATTCAGGTCGAATCAAATGCTGGGTTTCAGCAACAACTGCGAGACTTTGCAGGACATCAACTGTCGCAATTCCTTGGGCTAGAGCTTGTAAACGTTGGATGTACTTGCTGACCTCTTCACGAATACGCATAAAAATTTCGTACTCTAGGTTGGCTGACTTCTCACGCGCCTCCAGCATATCTCCCTCGATACGGGCTAATTCTTCGGTTCCAAAGCGTTCTGAGTTTTTCAGCGTCGCCTTGCGGAAAAAATGGGCTGGCACATTTCCCAGTTGAGAATTGGTCACATGGAAATAGTAGCCATCCTTTTTATTGTAGTCAATCTTGAGCGTGCTGATACCAGAGTTTTCTCGCTCCTTAGCCTCAATCTCAGCAATCCAACCAGTCCCTTCTCTGAGAACGCGACGGTACTTGTCTAAAGTCTCATCAAATCCAGTGCGGATAATGCCACCTTCCGTAATCACATGAGGAGCTTCAGGAGCAATGGCTGCACTAATCAAACTCTCCAACTCAGGGATTCCATCCAGTTGTGCGATGAGATAGGCTAGAGCAGGTTGCTCCATCCCTTCTAAAATCACACGAATCCGTGGCACACTAGACAAAGTTGTCGCCAACTGCAAGAGATCCTTGGGATTGGTTTTGCCAAAAGAAACCCTACTAGCCAATCGTTCGATATCATAAACACCCTTGAGACTGTCTGTCAAATCACTGCGCTCAAAGAAATGGTCGAGAAAGACCTGCACCACTTCTTGACGTTGGATGATCCGTTCCTTATCAATCAAAGGACGATGAATCCAAGACCGCAAGAGCCGCATACCCATAGCTGTTTTGGTTTCATCCAAAAGCCAGAAAAGACTACCTTGCTTCTTGCCTGAACGGGCATTCTCAACCAAATCCAGACTAGCCTTGGTCGCATAATCCATCTGCAAGAAATCTTTGATTTCGTAGCGGATAACAGGCTTGAGGTGGTTCAATTCCCTCATCTGAGTCCGATGAACATATTGGAGCAATTTACTGGATGCCGTTTGCTCCACAGCTGCCAATCGTGAATCCAGTAAATGAAGGTCTTCAAAGCCTTCTTTTTCATAGGAAAGCACCAGATTCATCTGGCGACTGAGGATTTGCTCTTCTTCCTCAGACAAGTCATAACCCAGCACCACTTCTCGAGCCTTGAGATTACGGATTTCCCCACAAACCAGCGTGAAATCCAAAAGACCTGTCACATAAAAGTCACCCGTCACCAGGTCCATATAAGCTAGACCAAATTGATTGCCTTCGCGGTCTATGGCAACCAAAAAATTATTCTGACTGTCTGGCTTACTGCTATCGACCACTGTCCCTGGCGTAATGACCTGAACAACCTCTCGTTTCACAACCCCAACTGCTTGTTTAGGATCTTCCATCTGCTCTGCGATAGCCACCTTATAGCCCTGCTCAATCAAGACATCGATATACTGTTGGGCAGAATGATAGGGAACACCCGCCATAGGAATCGGATTGTCGGCATTCTTGTTGCGACTCGTTAAGGAAATTTCCAGAATCTGCGCAGCATTGACCGCATCCTCATAAAATAATTCATAAAAATCACCCATCCGAAAGAGCAAAAAAGCATCTGGATATTGCTTTTTAATATCCACATACTGTTGCATGCCGGGTGATAGCTTTTCTGTCGCCATTTTCCGTCTCTCCTTGTCAAAAATAAGTCTTGAGAGCAACTCCCAAGACCTTACTTATCTTTCATCAAATCTAGCAAACGATCTTCCATGAGTTTGGCAACGTGCTGGTCTCGACAAATGACCAATAAGGTATTGGCACCAGCAACTGTTCCTAAAATCCATTCATCCTTGTTTGCATCTACAATATTTGCCAAAACAGAGGCTTCTCCCAATTTGGTATGAAGCACCAAGGTAAACTCTGCTCTTGCAACACCTTCTAAATGATGAGACAAAAATTCCACCAAATCAATCTTTTCTGTCTCATTTGCTAGTACATAATACACCATATCATTTTTCTTGACCTTGGTCAAGCCGATTTCGCGCAAATCACGAGACAGGGTTGTCTGGGTCACAAAAACATTATGCGCCTCCAACCGATCTTGAATTTCTTTTTGTGTACTTAATTTCTCCTCAGTAATCATTTTTTTTATTAACTGATGACGATCTCTTTTTCTCATAAAATCCTCTTATGTGAATATTTATAACTATTTTTATAACTATATTATACCAAAAAAATAGGAGATTTCAAAAATTTTTTCTTCTTTCTTTAAAATTGTGATAAAATAGTAGAAAAGTCCAAAAAGGAGCTCTTAATGAATACAAAAGAATTGATTGCTAGCGAATTGGCTAGCGTCATTGATAGCCTGGACCAAGAGGCTATTTTAAATTTACTGGAAACCCCTAAAAACTCAGAAATGGGAGACATCGCTTTCCCTGCTTTTTCTCTTGCAAAAGTCGAACGTAAAGCACCTCAAATGATTGCGGCTGAACTGGCTGAAAAAATTAACAGCCAAGCCTTTGAAAAGGTTGTTGCAACAGGACCTTACGTTAACTTTTTCCTTGATAAATCTGCCATTTCTGCTCAAGTATTGCAAGCTGTTATCACTGAAAAAGAACACTATGCTGACCAAACTATTGGTAAACAAGAAAATGTTGTTATCGATATGTCTAGTCCCAATATCGCAAAACCATTCTCTATTGGGCACTTGCGTTCAACTGTTATCGGAGATAGCTTGTCACATATTTTCCAAAAAATCGGTTATCAAACGGTCAAGGTCAACCACTTGGGAGACTGGGGTAAACAGTTTGGGATGTTGATTGTTGCCTACAAAAAATGGGGCGACGAAGAAGCTGTAAAAGCTCATCCAATCGATGAACTTCTTAAACTCTATGTCCGCATCAACGCTGAGGCTGAAAATGACCCTAGCTTGGATGAAGAAGCACGCGAATGGTTCCGTAAACTTGAAAATGGAGACGAGGAAGCTCTCGCACTTTGGCAATGGTTCCGTGATGAAAGTTTGGTGGAATTTAACCGCCTTTACAATGAATTGCAAGTCGAATTTGACAGCTACAACGGAGAAGCCTTCTACAACGATAAGATGGATGCAGTTGTAGACATTCTTTCTGAAAAAGGCCTTCTTGTTGAATCAGAAGGTGCCCAAGTTGTGAATCTTGAGAAATATGGAATTGAACATCCAGCCCTTATCAAAAAATCTGATGGTGCAACTCTCTACATCACACGTGACTTGGCTGCAGCTCTTTACCGTAAAAACGAATACCAATTTGCTAAATCTATCTATGTCGTTGGTCAAGAGCAATCTGCCCACTTTAAACAGCTCAAAGCTGTCTTGCAAGAAATGGGTTACGACTGGAGTGACGACATTACTCACGTTCCTTTTGGTTTGGTTACAAAAGAAGGGAAAAAACTCTCTACTCGTAAAGGGAATGTCATCTTGCTAGAGCCTACTGTTGCAGAGGCTGTTAGTCGTGCCAAGGCCCAAATCGAGGCTAAAAATCCTGAACTTGAAAACAAAGACCAAGTAGCCCATGCTGTTGGGGTTGGAGCCATTAAATTCTATGACCTCAAAACCGACCGTACAAATGGATACGACTTCGACTTAGAGGCTATGGTATCCTTCGAGGGTGAAACTGGACCTTATGTTCAATACGCCTACGCTCGTATCCAATCTATCTTGCGCAAAGCAGACTTCAAACCAGAAACAGCTAGCAACTATAGCTTGAATGATGCTGAAAGCTGGGAAATCATCAAACTCATCCAAGACTTCCCACGTATTATCAACCGTGCGGCAGATAACTTTGAACCTTCCATCATTGCTAAATTTGCAATTAGCCTGGCTCAAGCCTTTAACAAATACTATGCACATACGCGTATCTTGGATGAAAGCCCAGAACGCGACAGCCGTCTAGCCCTCAGCTACGCAACCGCAGTCGTTCTCAAAGAAGCCCTTCGCTTGCTTGGAGTAAAAGCGCCAGAGAAGATGTGATTCAGTACTAACAATTGGAACTAAAGTTCCTAATTGTTAGACGCTAGCCGCTTATATGCGGACTAGCTAACTGCTTCACTAGTCATGACTCCTAAATATAATCGATTTAGGAGCCATGACGTCGTAACTGTGGCGATTTGTCTAAACGCTTCACTAATTCACCAAACCAAATAATATCGATTTGGTTTGGTTCATGTCGTAATCTTCAAGTTACTTGATTAAAAATCAGTCTAAGTAATTAAGACCAAATCCTGTCGGAGATTTGGCTAGGCGCTTCACTAGTCATGACCCCTAAATATAATCAATTTAGGGGCCATGACGTCGTAATCAGAGACACTTGTCTAAACGCTTTACTAATTCATCTAACCCAATAATATCGATTTGGTTTGGTTCATGTCGTAATCTTTTAATTACTTGATTGCAAAGTAATCTAAGTAACTTACACTAAAGCCTATACGGATTTTGGTTTAGAGGTCTATCAAAAATCTTATCAAGTTTTGCTGACTTGCTCTGCTATTTTAGGTTCACTAAATCGATTTATTCACTACTACTTCTTTATCATACAGGGAGATATTCTATGAGCCAATATGCTTATATCCTCGTTGTAATTAGTTTGGTTTTCCTTTTTCTGCTTAATAAGTACGAGAAGGAGAGACTGCAAAGGCTCTACCAAGAACAACTTTTGAAGGATGAAACATTTAGGACTGATATCAAAGAGAAAATTCAAACGACTGAAAATATCAATGATGTCATTGCTTACATCAATAAAACTTATCATCTAGGAATGTTGCTATCAAAAGACATTACAGATCAGTTGAAATAAACCTAGCTATTCTTTAAGAAACATGAAAACCGAGACTAAGAGTTTATCCCTTCGTCTCGGTTTTTTATATATTTTTCAAGTCACAAAGCCACCACTCCCCCAGCAATGCAAGTGCAAAATCCCCTAGAATATGATAGAATAAGAGAAAGAACTCTATTAAGGAGGAAATCATGGAAAAACAAACCGTCGCCGTCTTGGGGCCTGGTTCTTGGGGAACTGCCCTTTCACAAGTCTTAAATGACAATGGACACGAGGTACGTATTTGGGGAAATCTTCCCGAGCAAATCAATGAAATTAATACCCATCATACTAACAAGCACTACTTTAAAGATGTCGTTCTAGACGAAAATATCATTGCCTACACTGACTTAGCAGAGGCATTAAAAGATGTAGATGCGATTTTGTTTGTTGTCCCAACAAAAGTGACACGACTTGTTGCCCAGCAAGTTGCAAAAACCTTAGACCATAAGGCTATCATCATGCACGCATCAAAGGGATTAGAACCTGATAGCCATAAACGATTATCAACCATTCTTGAAGAAGAAATTCCTGAACATCTCCGCAGTGATATTGTCGTTGTTTCAGGTCCTAGTCATGCAGAAGAGACCATTGTGCGTGACCTGACTTTAATCACTGCTGCTTCTAAAGATTTACACACAGCTCAATACGTTCAGGAGCTATTTAGTAATCACTACTTCCGACTTTATACCAATACGGATGTTATCGGGGTCGAAACTGCTGGTGCTCTTAAAAACATTATCGCTGTCGGTGCTGGAGCCTTACATGGTTTAGGATTTGGTGACAATGCCAAGGCAGCCATCATCGCTCGAGGCTTGGCAGAAATTACCCGCCTAGGGGTAGCACTCGGGGCCAGTCCATTGACCTATAGTGGCTTATCTGGTGTAGGAGATTTGATCGTAACGGGAACCTCCATCCACTCTCGTAACTGGAGAGCTGGAGATGCTCTTGGTCGTGGAGAATCCCTAGCTGATATAGAAGCTAATATGGGCATGGTAATTGAAGGAATTTCAACGACCCGAGCAGCCTATGAACTAGCGCAAGAACTTGGAGTCTATATGCCGATTACGCAAGCCATTTACCAAGTTATTTACCACGGAACCAATATCAAAGATGCCATTTATGACATCATGAACAATGAATTTAAAGCAGAAAATGAGTGGTCTTAACTCTCTAAAGAAAGGATTCTTATGACATCAAAAGTTAGAAAGGCAGTCATCCCTGCCGCTGGGCTTGGAACTCGATTTTTACCAGCAACCAAGGCTCTTGCCAAAGAAATGTTGCCAATTGTAGACAAACCAACTATCCAGTTTATCGTGGAAGAAGCTCTCAAATCAGGTATTGAAGATATTCTGGTTGTCACTGGTAAATCAAAACGTTCTATTGAGGACCACTTTGACTCAAACTTTGAGCTTGAATACAATCTTAAGGAAAAAGGTAAAACGGATTTGTTAAAATTGGTAGATGAAGCAACTGGTATGCGCCTCCATTTCATCCGCCAAACTCACCCTCGTGGTCTTGGAGACGCTGTCTTACAAGCCAAAGCTTTTGTGGGGAATGAGCCCTTCGTTGTTATGCTGGGCGATGACCTTATGGACATCACAGATGAGAATGCCGTTCCTCTGACAAAACAATTGATGAATGATTACGAAAAGACACACGCATCAACCATTGCTGTCATGCCTGTACCACACGAAGACGTTTCATCATATGGGGTTATAGCGCCTCAAGGAGAAGGAATCAATGGTCTCTATAGCGTTGAAACTTTCGTTGAAAAACCAGCTCCCGAAGATGCTCCAAGTGATTTAGCTATTATCGGTCGCTATCTTCTCACACCAGAAATTTTTGATATTCTCGAAAAGCAAGCTCCTGGCGCTGGAAATGAAATCCAGCTTACCGACGCTATTGATACCCTTAATAAAACACAACGTGTTTTCGCCCGTGAATTTACAGGAGCTCGTTACGACGTTGGGGATAAGTTTGGATTTATGAAAACATCTATTGACTACGCCCTCAAACATCCACAAGTCAAAGATGACTTGAAGGATTACCTCATCCAACTTGGAAAAAAATTGGCTGAGAAGGAATAAAATAAAAAGATAAGGTCCAAAAAATGCCTTATCTTTTTTCATTACATAAATTTTCATCCCATTCCCTTGTAGAGAAGTAAGACTGCGAGTCCTACGAACAAGACTAACGCTACCAGTCTCTGACTAGCGCTATACATCCGTCTTTCTCCTCTAACTGGAAAGATAACTGCTAGAAACGCTCCACCGATTGCACCTCCGATATGGCCTGCTAGACTGATTCCTGGAATCAGAACACTTCCAATAATGTTAACCACAAAAAGTGTCAGATAAGATTGGCCTAGCTGTTGGATATAAGGATTGCGAGTGGCATAGCGAAGAATGATAATCGCAGCAAATAGCCCATAAAGAGAGGTGGATGCACCTGCTGCTAAGGATTTGGGACTAAACTCAAAAACAAAGAGATTGCCCATCATTCCTGATAAGAGATAGAGAAAGAAAAACTGCTTGGATCCGAAAATTTCCTCTACCTGCCTACCAAGATAATAAAGGGAAAGCATATTGACAATGAAATGCTCCCACCCAATATGAACAAAAATGGCAGAGAAGAGACGCCAAATTTGCTCGGGAAAGAGGCGAATGACAGGCCCATACATGGCTCCAAATCGAAATAATGTATCCGCCCTGTCAAAGTTTCCACCTGTAGTCACCAACATTAGTAGAAATACCAAGGCCGTCACTAAGAGGAAGAAACTCGTTACAGGGTAACGTCTATCAAAGATTTCCTTCATCAATCAGAACCTCTTGAACAGGAATATCATGGTTTTCAGGAATAAAGTCCTGAACTTGATAATGATAAACCGTACTCAAAGTATGACCAGAAAACTGTTCCAGATAGCGGTCATAATAACCTCCACCGTATCCAATCCGATAGCCTTCCATCGTAAAAGCCAGCCCTGGAACATGAACCAAATCAATCTGAGATGCATCCACTACTCCCAAATCTCCCTGTGGTTCCAGTAAGCCAAAGGAAGTTTTTACCAATTTCTGCGGATCATAGATCACAAAGTCCATGCGCCCCTTGGGATAAGTTTTAGGTATCAGAACCTTCTTGCCGTCCCTCAGCGCCTGCTCAATCAGTTCCTGCGTTTGAAACTCATGAGGAAAAGAGAGGTAGGTTGCGATGACCTTAGCTTCTTGGTAAAAGGGGTGTTGTAAAAGTCGCTCAGTTAAAGCTTGGTCTATAAACTGTTTTTGCTCTCGAGGTAAAGCCTTCATTTCTTGTAAGACTTGCTTACGTAATTCCGATTTCATAGACAACCCCTCTACTCTGCTGCTTTCTTTTTCAGGAAACTAGAGACCGCATCCACCCCAATAGCTAAAGCCTCTTCCTTAGGACTCATCTGAGGGTGATGAAGAGCGTAGGGACTATCAATACCCAGCCAAAACATAACGCCATCAACCTTTGAAAGAAGATAACCAAAGTCCTCACCTGTCATAGCTGGCTCGATATCAATCAGCTCGATTCCGTCTTTTTCTTCAAAGAAATCCATCAGTTCACGCGCCAAGACTGGATTATTCTCAACAGGCAGGTAACCCCCTTGTTTGAGTTCGACTTCGACTTCCATATCAAAGGCAGCTGCAACACCTTCTGCAACTGTTTTAACCCGCTTTTGCACCAAGAGACTCATGTCCTGTGTCAAGGCCCGAATAGTTCCATGTAAAAAGGCTGTATCTGTGATGACATTGTTGGTTGTTCCAGCCTGAAAAACGCCAAAGGTCACCACTGCTCCCTCGATTGGGTTGACATTGCGGCTGACAACTGACTGCACTTGAGTTACAAAATAACTAGCCGCCACCAAAGCGTCATTGGCTTCATGCGGAAAGGCTGCATGTCCTCCTTTACCTTTAAAACGGATCTTCACCTCACAGGTCCCTGCAAAGAGTGTATGGGTATTGGTCGCAATCTGGCCGACTTTTAAATCTGGACGGACATGAAGCCCATAAAACTGGTCTGGCAACCAGTCTCCAAAAGCGCCATCCTCATACATGAGCATGCCACCAGCTTCATTTTCTTCAGCAGGTTGAAACAGAAAGAGCAGATTGTTCTTTGGTTGCTCCTCAAGGGCTCGCTCAAGACAGCCCAAGGCAATAGTCATGTGGAAATCATGTCCACAGGCGTGCATGCGACCTTGGTGCTGAGAAGCGAAAGGAAGTCCTGTTTGTTCGACGATAGGCAGGCCATCAATGTCTGTTCGCCAACCAATGGTACGCTCTGGTTGACTTCCCTGCAAGTAAACCAAAATACCTGTCCGCCAAGTTCGAACTTGGACAAAATCCTTGCCCGCAGTCAATTTCTCAATCACATCCAGCAGATAAGCCTGAGTCTTGAACTCCTCCAAGCCAATCTCTGGAATCTGGTGCAAATCTCGTCTAGTCTGAATCAAATCTAACATCTATCTTTCCTCCTATATAGCAGAAAGAGGCTGGAAAAAGAGTTCCGCCTCTATTTTTCATTTACAATTACAAGGTACGAAGCGCATCTTCTAGCGCTGTTTTTTGTTGGGTTTGGGCATCAATCTCTTTGATAATGCGAGCTGGAACACCTGCTACTACCACGTTTTCTGGGACATCTTGGGTAACAATAGCTCCTGCTGCGACAACTGAACCACTACCGATTTGAACTCCTTCGATAACCACTGCATTGGCACCGATAAGAACATTGTCTCCAACACGGACTGGTTCTGCGCTAGCTGGCTCAATCACACCTGCCAAAACTGCACCTGCACCAACGTGGCTGTTTTTCCCAACGATAGCACGGCCACCAAGGATAGCACCCATATCAATCATGGTTCCTGCACCGATTTCAGCACCGATATTGATAACTGCCCCCATCATGATAACAGCATTGTCACCAATTTCTACCTGGTCACGGATAATAGCACCTGGCTCGATACGAGCGTTGATAGCACGTTTATCTAGCAAAGGAACGGCAGAATTACGAGCGTCTTGCTCAACAACATAGTCTCGATTTTCTACCAAGCCATCAAGAAGCGGAGCAACATCTTTCCAGTCTCCAAATAGGACATTCCCTAGTTTGACAACAGAGCTAGGTACAGCAGTTGCAAGTTGTCCTTCAAAGGTTACTTTAACACTGGTTTTCTTTTCAGCATTGGCGATAAATTGGATAATTTCTTGTGCGTTCATTTTTGTAGCAGTCATAGGTGCCTCCTAGTTCATTTTAATGATACCTATTCTACCAAAAAAGGCCTCAAATTTGAAGCCTTTTTGTTTGTTTTTAGGTATGATTTTTAGGGATGTGAGATAAAACGTGCTGTCGGTAAAAGCAAGCCTCTACCGATACAACCTAAAAACACTCTTCACAACTATCTCCCCGTGTTTTATTGACTATTCTAGTATAGCACACTTTTAGAATTAAGAAAAGACTTTTTATCTACTTTCTTTCGCTTCTTCTATCGATAGGAAAATCATAGGTAAAATAATCAGGGACATCGCCAGAAGGAGGGACCAATCCACTACCAATCCTAAAAATAAAACACTCAAAAGGGCAGAAGAGAGAGGTTCACTGGCACTGATAACGGAAACCACCAAAGGAGAAACCAAGGACACAGCCTTCATGGAAATAAAAAAAGCAAAAGCCGTCCCAAAGAAAGCGATAATGAGGCAAATCAAGATACTCCAAATATCAAGAGTAAAGGAAAGCTGATAAACCGGCGAAAGGACATTGCTAAACAAACCTGCCAAAATCATCCCCCACCCAACCGTAGGTACAAAACCATAGCGTTTCGCAAAAGGTTGGGGTAAGATAACATTAAACATAACACCCATGGCACTCAGCAAACCCGTCACAAGTGCTAGTGGTGTCATGGATAACTGAGAGAGATCTCCCTTTGTCGCCATCAAGCCAACACCCAACATGGCAACCAAAACATAAAAAATAGCGCTTTTTGACGCTCGTTTTTGATAAACCAAGCGATTGTAAAAGAGGATAAAGACAGGACTTATAAACTGTAAAATAGTCGCTGTCGCTGCATTTGAGTATTCTACACAGAGATAGAAAAAATACTGAACTGAAAAAATCCCCAAAATAGCATAGGCCAAAAAGGGCAGGTAATTTTTCTTATCTCGCCAAATATCTAGCACTTGCGATTTTAATTGCATCGCAGACCAAACGAGCACAAGACTCCCTGCCAGTGTCAAACGCATAGAGGTAATCCAACCAGAGGATACCTGGTAATGGGTGAAGAAATATTCTCCTAAAATTCCACAGATTCCCCAGATTAAGCCGGATAGAAGCGAATAAATGGTTCCTTTAACAATCTTTTTCTGATACTGATTCATACCTTTATTGTAACACGAAAGGAAAAAAGAAAAAAGTGGCAATCCATTGATTAGCCACTTCATTTAGCACAGTTTATAGAACTTATCGTCTCGCCCTTGAAGAAGAAGGTCGTGTAGTACTTGAGTTACTGCTATCGCTAGAACTACTACTTGAACTGGTGGAGCTTGATGGAGTTGGTAGACTCCCCACAATGCTTGACCAAGCATTTTGATAATCCGCATCACTTCCGCCAATAGCAAAGCGATAACTGGTCGTTGGCGCTCCTGCCTTATTAGCCCAATAGC
>CAURMD010000033.1:0-12108 GCA_963525985.1 uncultured Streptococcus sp.
GCACCACTCGACGGCTAGCCAGAGGCGTATCATCGTTGAGGGTATTGGTCACATAGACATGGTCAATCATGCCTGGATGGTCTGCAATATGACTCTCTCCAGCCACCTCTGTCCCATCCTGAAAGACTGCATGCAAGGTCAAAGGATGGTCACTGGAAGGATAAATCTTCCCAGTAGTATGGAAAAATTTGCTCAATAACTGCATGGCATTATAGGTCGAACCCTGCATCTCTGACAGACCAGCGATAATGAGATTTCCCAGCGGATGGCCCGCAAAGGCTCCCGCATCCTCAGAAAAGCGATACTGAAAGACCTTTTCATAAAACTTAGGCATATCCGACATGGCCACAAGGACATTGCGAAGATCACCTGGTGGTGTCAACTGCTGCATATTTTTTCGGAGTTCACCTGATGAACCACCATCATCCGCCACCGTTACGATAGCAGCGATTTCCACATCTTTTTCCCGCAGACTTTTAAGAATGACAGGGATCCCAGTTCCTCCACCAATCACCGTTATCTTTGGTTTTCTCATGAACGGTTTACCGTTTCCTTTCTTCGGTCTTTGTCGCGATGCCCTTCATTGACAGGCCAATTCTTGGATAAGTCCTGCGCCAAGCGTTTAGCAAAGGCCACACTACGGTGTTGTCCGCCCGTACAACCCATGGCAATGGTCAAAACGGACTTCCCTTCCTTTTGGTAACTTGGCAGAATCGGCTCAATCAAGGCCAACAAATGTTGATAGAAGTCTTCTGACTCAGGATGGTTCATGACATAATCATAAACAGGTTCATCCACACCCGTTTGGTTTCTCAATTCTGGAAGATAATATGGATTTGGCAAAAAGCGCACATCAAAGACTAGGTCCGCATCAATCGGGATTCCATATTTAAAGCCAAAAGACATGACTTCGATACGGAAAGACTGGGCTTGCTCTTGATCTGAAAACTGCTCTGCAATGGTTTTACGCAGTTCACGAGGAGTGAGTTCAGTTGTATCCACCACATTTTGGCTCATATTTTTCAAAGGCGCCAAGAGCTCACGCTCTAGCTTGATTCCGTCTAAAATCCGTCCGTCTGCTGCTAGTGGGTGACTTCGTCTGGTTTCCTTGTAGCGCGCCACCAATTCCTTATCTGCTGCATCCAAAAAGAGGATTTTAAAGTCCAGTTCTTCCTTATTTTCCAGCTCATCCAAAACAGCTGAAATCTCCGAGAAGAAAGAGCGGCTACGCATATCCACCACCAAGGCCAACTTATGGTCGTCATCCTTGGTTTCAACCAACTGCAAAAATTTAGGCAAGAGAGCTGGAGGCATATTGTCAATAGTAAAATAACCTAGATCCTCAAAAGACTGAATGGCCACGGTTTTCCCTGCACCACTCATTCCTGTCACAATCACCAAGTGAAGTTGTTTCTTTGTCATCTTTTTCTCCTTGTATCAAAAGAAGTTTGGCAGAACCAAACTTCAACTAGCTTATCCAATCTCTGCGATGACTTCAATTTCGACTTTTACATCACGAGGAAGACGAGCTACCTCCACAGCTGAACGAGCTGGAAATTCCTCTTTAAAGGCCGTTTGGTAAACCTCGTTAAAAGGAACAAAGTCGTTCATATCGCTCAAGAAGCAAGTTGTTTTGACAACATGGTCAAAGTCTGTTCCTGCTTCTGCCAAAATAGCACCGATGTTTTTTAAGACTTGTTCTGTCTGTTCTTGGATCGTTTCTCCAACGATTTCCCCAGTTTCAGGAGAGAGAGGAACTTGACCACTAGCAAACAAAAGGTTGCCAACGATTTTTCCTTGAACATAGGGTCCGATAGCCTTTGGAGCTTTGTCTGTATGAATTGTTTTTGCCATTTTCTTTTCCTCACAATTTTTCTAAGATTGCATCCCAAGCTTCATCCATCCCTGCCTTGCTGACAGATGAAAAGAGGATAAAGTCGTCACTTGGGTCAAAGTTTAATTTCTTTTTGATTGCTGATTCGTGCTTGTTCCATTTACCACGAGGAATCTTGTCCGCCTTGGTCGCAACGATGATAACTGGAATCTCATAATACTTGAGAAATTCGTACATCTGTACATCATCTGCTGACGGGTCATGACGAAGGTCAACTAAACTGACTACCGCACGGAGATTTTCTCGAGTTGTCAGATACTCCTCAATCATGCGCCCCCACTTTTCACGTTCCTTTTTGGAAACGCGGGCATAGCCATAACCAGGTACATCCACAAAGCGCATCTTGTCATCAATGTTAAAGAAGTTTAGGAGCTGCGTTTTACCAGGTTTACCTGATGTTCGGGCTAGATTCTTACGATTCAGCATGGTATTGATAAAGCTAGATTTGCCAACATTTGAACGCCCTGCAAGAGCAATCTCTGGCAGTTCATCCTGCGGATAGTGGGACTTATTAGCCGCACTGAGCAAGATTTCAGCATTGTGTGTATTAAGTTCCATAGTCACCTCTAGGCTGTTTCTAGGATTGGTTTATCCGTTCCATCGACAGCTTCTTTTGTGATGCGGACCAATTTCACATTTTCCTGACTCGGTACTTCAAACATGACGTCTAGCATGGTTTCTTCAATAATCGAACGAAGACCACGCGCACCAGTTTTGCGTTCAATAGCTTTATTGGCAATCTCTTGAAGAGCTTCGTCGTCAAATTCCAACTCGACATCATCATAAGAAAGCAAGGTTTGGTATTGTTTCACCAAGGCATTTCTTGGCTCTTTCAAGATGCGAACCAAGTCATCCACCGTCAATTGCTCAAGAGCAGCAAAGACAGGCAAGCGTCCAATCAACTCAGGGATAATACCAAATTTTTGAATGTCTTCTGCGATGATTTCTTGCATGTAAGAGCTGTTTTCATCAATCGCCTTGTTATTTTGACCAAATCCGATGACTTTTTCTCCAAGACGTTGTTTGACGATTTCTTCAATGCCATCAAAGGCACCACCCACGATGAAGAGGATATTTTTGGTATCCACTTGAATCATCTCTTGTTGTGGATGTTTGCGTCCACCTTGAGGCGGCACGCTAGCAACGGTTCCCTCGATAATCTTGAGAAGGGCTTGTTGCACCCCTTCACCAGAAACATCACGTGTGATAGAAACGTTCTCACTCTTCTTGGCAATCTTGTCAATTTCATCCACGTAGATAATCCCACGCTCTGCTCGTTCAATGTTAAAGTCAGCAGCCTGCAATAGTTTGAGGAGAATGTTTTCCACGTCCTCACCCACATAACCTGCCTCAGTCAGAGCTGTCGCATCCGCAATAGCAAAAGGCACATTTAAGCTCTTAGCCAAGGTCTGAGCTAGGAAAGTTTTCCCTGAACCAGTTGGGCCAATCATCAAGATGTTTGACTTCTGCAAATCCACATCTTCTGACTCTTCACGCGTATCGTGGAAATTGATGCGTTTGTAGTGGTTGTATACTGCTACTGCTAAAGCACGTTTGGCACGATCTTGACCGATTACATAGTGGTTCAAGATATGGAGAAGTTCGATTGGTTTTGGTACCTCAGACAAGTCTGCTAAAACTTCCTCAGCCAACTCCTCTCGAATGATTTCCTGGGCCAACTCCACACATTCATTACAGATAAAAGCATTGTTGCCAGCGATTATTTTTTGTACTTCTTCTTGGCTTTTGCCACAAAATGAGCAATAAACCATCATATCATTTTTCCTAGTTGTAGGCATGATTTCCTTCCGTTCTATTCTATACTGTCATTCTATCTAAAATAAGGTCATGTAAAAGGCATGGACACTATTGACCAAATTAGTAAAGGCATTTAACCAAAGGAGGATAGAAAGCCCGTAACGCTTTTTACGAAAAGCCTGTGCTCCTGCCAGAAGGCAGATGAAACACAGAAAAGCCGTGAATAAACCAAATAAACTCCGTTCCATTAGACTTCCTTTCTCTTGCGGTATTGGATGGTAAAATCATAAGGATTTTTCTCATCTTTGGTATAGGATTTGCTTGAAACTGTCTCAAAAAGAGATAAGTCAAACTCCTCAGGAAAATAGGTATCTCCCTCCACCCGAGCATGAATGTGAGTCACAATCACTTCATCCAAATAGGACTCAAAAGCCTGAAAAATCTGCTTCCCACCGAGAATGTAGAGATTCTTTTCTTGACCCTGATACCAGTCCAAGACAGACTGGACATCGTGAAAAGTAGCAACCCCATCTATCTTTTCTTCTAGGTTACGTGTCAAAATCAAGGTCTCACGTTTTGGAAGCAAGCGACGCCCCATCCCATCAAAGGTCACGCGCCCCATCAAGATAGCATGATTCAGAGTTGTTTCCTTGAAATGTTGCAGTTCTGCTGGCAAATGCCAAGGCAGACGATTGTCCTTACCAATCACACCCTCTTCATCCTGGGCCCAAATAGCTACGATTTTCTTAGTCATGCTTCCATCCTTTTCACTGATAGTACTATTTTATCAAAAAACTCAAAAAAAGACTGGTTTGGAATAGCTTACAAGATAGAAAAAATCTGTAAGAAATTTCCTACAGATTTTTATATGATTATTCTATTTCTTACAAACCAGGTGCTTGTCCAAGTTCTGCTGCAAGCATCCAGATTGTTTTATCCGTTTCAGTTTTAGCATCTGCAAAGATACCGTTTGTCACATCGTCACCTTCTTCATCAGTGGCATCCAAACCTTTTTGGAAAAGTTCTGACAAGTAACGGTAGATAGCAAGAACACGTTCCAAGCTTTCTTCAACATTGCGGTATTCACCAGCTTCTTCTTCGATTTCACTGTTTTGAAGGAATTCTGTCAATGTAGAGAATGGGCTTCCACCAAGTGTGATCAAGCGTTCGCTGATTTCATCCAATTGACCGTCAAG
Organism: uncultured Streptococcus sp.; assembly: GCA_963525985.1. GTDB lineage: Bacteria > Bacillota > Bacilli > Lactobacillales > Streptococcaceae > Streptococcus. The sequence continues at coordinate 4,849 of CAURMD010000033.1, forward strand.
AGCTTCCATATACTCATCCATTTTTGGATGCCATACAAGGAAACCACGACCACGCATATACCAGTGTACTTGGTGCAAAGCCACATGAGCTACGTACAAATCAGCAACAGCTTGATTCAAGACTTCCTTTGTTTTTGCCAATGCTACTGGCGCTGCTTTTGTCAATGATGTTACATCTTTTACTGCTTCTTTTTTCAATTCTACCATTTTATTTTACCTCATTCATTATTTTTATGTAACCACTTCTTAATGATTACTACCTTAGTATACTACTAAGGAAAGACAATTGCAAGCCAAATGACCCACATGAGAAAAGTTGCAATAGACTGATAATTTAAGAATTCTTTAGAATAAAACACAGTCCCCTTACACATCTCTTAACTGCGACAAAATAAAGAAAAAGAGGATGCAATTTTCTTGCACACTCCTTTTTCAAACTTATATCTTAATACCAAACGCTGACATCCACACGCCCTTGGATTCCTTTCATGTATTCAGAAGAGGTATATTGCCAACCCTTTTCTCCTGAGTAATGAGGATTTTCCCATTCTAAAGCATTCGTATAGGCTGCTACCCAGTTTACATGTTTTAAAATATCTGGGTGTTTTAAACGCGTCTGTAATAAACTACGATAGCTATAGACATACACATTTTGATAGCCCGCCTGCTTCATCGTCTCCATGTACTTGTTAATAATCTTAACCCAAGTACCTGTATCACTCGGAGCACGCTTACTTTTATTCACATACTCCCAGTTCTCAACATCATAGTAGATAGGATAAGACAGGTTCATATTGTATTTCTTCAGAAGTTCAATGGTCTGTTCAGCATCATTCTCAGCATCAGTCTCATTTTCAGCATAAGTATAGAGATAGACACCATAAGGAATTCCCAGACGGTTTAACTCCTTAATGTTATGCGCCAATTCCTTGTCTTCTTTACCGCTATAACCTAGACGAACAATGACACCATCCACCTCGTTCTCATCAATAACCTTTTTCCAATCATTGATACGACCATTGTGCTCACTAATATCAATAACTTTCTTAGCATGTTCGGTTCCCACTTGCTCTTCTCTATTATTAAAGAAATAGCGTTTACCATCTCTGTGAACCCAGCCGACATTCAAATCTTTCTTTTCTTTGAGCTCACCAGAAGCCGCAAAGATATAGCGAGCACCATCCATAATCACTTCATCAGTCGCCATGGCACCACTTCCAGTCAAATAGTAGTTGCCTTGCCACTCATTCCGCGCCATATAGCCCCACTTCTTGAAATAGTACCATTTGCCGCCCACTTTTTGCCACTCTTGGTTGGCATAAGTTCCATCGGATTTTAGATAAAAATAAGCAGAATAAGCCGGATCATAAAGCCATTCATTTTGCATCATGGCACCTTGACCATTCAAGAAATAACTTCCTTGCCATTGGCTTTTAGCCATGTAACCCCACTCCTTGAAGTAATACCACTTATTTCCAATCAATTGCCATTCTTGATGAGCATAGGCCCCATCTGACTTGAGATAAAACCAACTCTTGTAATTACTGTCATAGATCCACTCGTTTTGGGCCATATATCCACCTGATTTCAGGTAGTAATTTCCATGCCATTCATTCTGCGCGTAACGACCATCTGATTTAATATAAAACCAAGCCTTATAGTAGTTGTCAAAAATCCATTCACTTTGAGCTTTAGAACCATCAGCCTTTACATAATAATCCCCATCCCAGTGGGCAGAGACACTGTTTCTCTGTTCATTGCTACTAGTTGATGAAGTTCCTGTTGATAAACTAGATTTTTCTGAAACTGTGCTTCCACTTGTTTCATCTGCCGCAATTCCTGAAACTCTTGCGCCAAGTAAGCAAAGACTTGCTAGCCCTATACATACAAATTTTGTTTTCAATCTTTCCTCTCCTATAAAAAATGGAACAGGCACCTGAATGCTGTTCCACCTAGCTTTTGCTACTTACTGATTATTTTACAAAGTCAAGCAAAGCCAAGAAGCTTTCTGCTTCAAGTGACGCACCACCTACAAGGGCACCGTCAACGTCTGGACAAGCCATGTATGAAGCAACGTTTTCAGGTTTAACAGAACCACCGTATTGAACACGAACTTTGTCTGCAACTTCTTGACCAAAGTCAGCAGCTACAACGTCACGAACAACTTTACACATTTTTTGTGCGTCGTCTTGTGAAGCTGATTTACCAGTACCGATAGCCCAGATTGGCTCGTAAGCGATAACTGATGCAGCAACTTGTTCAGCAGTCAATCCAGCCAATGCAGCAGATACTTGAGCACCTACGAATTCAGCAGCTTTACCAGCTTCGTAAGTTTCAAGTGACTCACCACAACAGATGATTGGAAGCATACCGTTTGCAAAGATTGCTTTTGCTTTTTTGTTGATATCTTCGTCAGTTTCATGGAAGTAGTCACGGCGTTCTGAGTGACCGATAACAACGTAGTCAGTACCGATTTCTTTCAAAACTTGTGGGCTAGTTTCACCAGTGAAAGCACCTGCATTTTCAAAGTAGCAGTTTTGAGCAGCAACTTTAAGGTTTGAACCTTTTGCAGCAGAAAGAACAGTTGTCAAATCAAGAGCTGGAGCAGCGATACCTGCTTCAACAAGATCTGATGAAGGAAGTTTTGACGCAACTGCTTCAACGAATGCTTTAGCTTCTTCTGGATTTTTGTTCATTTTCCAGTTACCAGCGATAAATGGTTTACGTGACATTTCACATACCTCTTTTTTCAATTTATTTTCTATTTATTTTATCACAATTAGACACAGCTTGCAAATCTTACTCGGATTTCAAGTCTGCTTACATGGATTAATCCTTCCAGAGATCCATGGCATTTCTGAAATCTGCAGATACCTGTGTCAACTGAGGATTGCTTGCTTCTCTCTCTGCCCGCTTAACCTCGATTTGAGCCACACTTTTGATACCTTCATGGCGCCAGTTTCTCAAAATCGCCTGAATGTACTTCCAGTTTGCTTTTCCATTTAAAACAGCTTCACGAAGAGCTTCCTTAATCAAGTCAGCACTGGTTCCATCTTCCTTTAGTGTCTTAGTCAAATCTTCAATTTCAAAAGGCGTCAACAAGCGTCCCAACTCCTGCTGGAAGGTTTCCACCAAATCCTTAAGCTGATTCTGAGGTGTCAACTGGTCTGAACTTGAATGAGCGACTCCAAGCAAGTCATCCAAACGTTCCAAGGCTAGACTAGCATCAAAGAGCAATTCGATTTCGCCATTTAATTCGATAGTACGGTACTGAAGCAGTCCCCTTTCCGTCAGATTAGAAATGGACTGGTTGACATCCGAAATTTCCTTGCCAATCCTTTCAGCAATCTGGCTGGGCGACATTTCTTCCAAACCTGTCGTATTTTGCAAATAGAAAAATTGCCAGACCAGAAAATCGTCGCTAGAAGGAAAGAGTTCCTTAAAATGCAAGAGCAGGGCACTCGGTAAAACCAAGTTCCCTGATTTAAAAGCGTCTAAATATGTCATAATTCCTCTTATAAATACCCAAATGCGGATGCATCATCTTCTATTTTTCTCCAGTCAAAAGGCGTCTCCTGATAGACCGCATAGTTCACCCAGTTACTGAAAAAGAGGGCTGCCGATGAAGACCAACAAAGACAAGGCGTCTGATTAACATCATCATCCTTAAAATAATTTTCTGGAATATGAGGAGCTAAACCTGCATCACAATCTCTGAAATACTCTTTTGCCAAGGTATCACGGTCATATTCCAAATGCCCAAAACTATAAATTTCTCGCAAATCACGACTGGCCAAAATCGAAACCCCAACCTGAGGTCCCTCTGATAAAATCTCGAGATTGGTCTTATTCAGAATCTCTTCCTTAGAAATCTCCGTATGCCGAGAATGAGGGGATACATAGCTATCATCAAAGCCTCTAAAGAGGAGGTGCCCTTCCTTTAAGGTGTCCTGAGGATAGATACCCGATAACTTACTATCCATCTTATATTTTTCTACCCCATAGCGTAGGTAGAGCCCAGCCTGAGCCCCCCAACAAATATGAAGGGTCGAATAGACATGGGTCTTAGACCACTCAAGCACCTGGCTAAATTCTTCCCAATAATCCACTTCCTCAAATGGTAAATGCTCAACTGGAGCACCCGTGATAATCATGCCATCAAAATACTCATCTTTGACTTCAGGAAAAGTTTTATAAAAGGTCTCCATGTGCTCTGAACGAGTTGTTTTAGAACGGTGGCTCTCCATATAGAGAAAATCAATATCCAGTTGTAGGGGTGTATTGGCCAAATGGCGTAACAACTGGGTTTCTGTAACCATTTTCTGTGGCATGAGATTTAAAATTAAAATCTTCAAGGGGCGGATATCTTGGTGGGCTGCACGTTGATCATCCATGACAAAGATATTCTCTGTCCGTAAAATCTCAACAGCTGGTAATTTTTTATCAATTCGAATCGGCATAACCCTCTCCTAACTGTATTCTTTCAGGAATCATTGCATATGTTTGAAGCTAAATCTCAAACACTTAGTCCTTTTATTATACTGCAAGAAGATATAGTTTTCAATTATAGTTTTTCTCTAACTAGCTATAGTCTATTTTTATATCCTAATGTAGAGAAAACAGCCCTAGGGACTGTTTTTCATTAATAATGCATCAAAACTTTGTAATCGTAGTCACCGATTTTTTCACGGCCGTTCAATTCATCCAATTCAACAAGAAAGGCACAACCTGCTACAACACCGCCAAGTTTTTCAATCATTTCGATAGTTGCCTTAACAGTTCCACCTGTTGCCAAGAGGTCATCTACGATAAGAACACGTTGACCTGGCTTGATAGCGTCAGCATGCATAGTCAAGGTATCAACACCGTACTCTTTTTCATAGTCAGCAGAAATGACTTCGCGTGGCAATTTACCTGGTTTACGAACAGGTGCAAAACCAATTCCCAACTCAAAGGCAACTGGACAGCCCACGATAAAACCACGAGCCTCAGGACCTACAATCATGTCGATTTTCTTGTCAGTAGCATACTGAACAATTTCACGGACAGCATAGCTATAAGCATTTCCATCAGCCATCAATGGACTGATATCACGGAAAGTAATACCTTCCTTCGGATAATTTTCAATTGTTGCAATGTAATCTTTTAAATTCATCTTTTTCTTTCTTTCAAAGTTTTTACTCTCTATTATAGCATATTTTTTAAGAAAGAAAAAAGGAAAAGTTAACTTCAATGATTATCTAACGATTTGACGATTTATAACTAGCCATAGCAATAAAACCCAAGTTCTTTTTATTCTTATTAAACATTTTATACATAGTTAAAAACTGCTTTCTATTCTCCTTTTTACAAGCATTTACACAAATTTTCAAGGTTCCTAGCCAACCTTCGTCATAAATCATACCCGATAATTTCATTAATGTCATTTCACCAGTCAATACTTTCACATCACAATAACCTGATTCTATCATCACCTGTTCCCAACCATCTTGAGTTAAAGGACCTACATTTACATGAATTGCTTGTGATAATTCCTGTCTGACAGACTCTTTAGCTTCCTTAAGAAGCACATCATGTGTCAGGAGAAGACCTTCAGGTTTTAAAACCCTTAGATATTCCATTACACATTTTTTCTTAGCTTGATCGGCTTGCATAGTCAGCATAGCTTCGTTTATAACAATATCAAAACTAGCATCTTCATAAGGAAGTTTCATTGCATTAGCTCTTTCAAACCTGATTAAATGAGCAACACCTGCCGTTTCAGCAGATTTTTTAGCCACTTCTAAAGCTTGAGCATCCATATCAACAGCAGTTATCTTACAACCAAAACGCTGTGCCAACTCAATTGCTGTAGTTCCCCTATTACACGCAACCTCTAGTATTCTCTTTTCTTTTGAAAATCCTCCTTCTGCAATTAACCAATCTGTGGCACGTTTTCCACCTGGACGTAAGCGTTTTTTCCCCAATTTTGCTAAAAACTTATGACCTGCTTCTGACATTTGAACACCTCTATTTTTTCTTCATTATAACATAAAATGATATTATCTGACAATTCTAATCTATTGTTTGATGAACTATACTCAAACGCATACAGTCTGCCATGACTATAGCATAAATCTATTAATCACCTCTCTAGTTCGAATTCAATTGCTCCCATAATTTACACATTCAGGTTACGACTATTTTTGTACTTTGGAATTGCTCTCTTCTTCATCCGCTATACGAACCTCCACCTTTCTGTTCGTAGAGCCACGATTTCGCTATCTCTTCCTCTCCCCGCTACCTCACGATAGTCAGGCTTGGGAATCGCTATTGGGTTCACCGGTAGCGGGTGCCCACCGAGGACTTACACCTCAGATATACGACATGCCCGTCGTACGCCAAAAAAACGAGCACTTTCGTACTCGTCCTCTTTTATAAACTACTGATTAAAGTGAGTTTACGTCAACTTTGATACCAACACCTTGAGTAGTTGTGATAGTCAAGTTTGTTACGTAAGTTCCTTTAGCTGTAGCTGGTTTTGCTTTTTGGATTGTTTCGTTGAAAGCTTTGAAGTTTTCAACCAATTTTTCAGCTTCAAATGATACTTTACCGATGATAGCTTGAACGTTACCTGCACGGTCTGCACGGTAAGTGATTTTACCACCTTTAGACTCTTCAACTGCTTTAGCAACATCCATTGTTACAGTACCAGTTTTAGGGTTTGGCATCAAGTTACGTGGTCCAAGGACACGTCCAAGACGTCCAACAAGAGCCATCATGTCAGGTGTAGCGATAACTACGTCGAAGTCCAACCAACCATCGTTGATTTTAGCAACAAGGTCATCTTCACCAACAAAGTCTGCACCAGCAGCTTTTGCTTCTTCAGCTTTTGCACCACGTGCGAAAACAAGAACGCGTGAAGTTTTACCAGTACCGTTTGGCAATACCATTGCTCCACGGATTTGTTGGTCAGCTTTTTTAACGTCGATGTTCAAGTTGTAAGCAACTTCTACAGTTGCGTCAAATTTTGCAAAGTTAGTTTCTTTTGCAAGTGCTACAGCTTCTTCTACGCTGTATGCTTTTGTGCTGTCGATTTTCTCAAGAGCAGCACGAAGTTGTTTGCTTTTTTTAGCCATTTTCTATTCTCCTTGTAAGTGGTTCAATCGATTTTCATCTCCCACGTCACTTCTCGAAATGATGAAGTCTTGCGGGTTATATTGGGGGTGTTATTGATTAGTCAACAACAGTGAATCCCATAGAACGAGCAGTACCTTCGAT
>CAURMD010000034.1:0-11947 GCA_963525985.1 uncultured Streptococcus sp.
CGAAGAATGGCCATACTTCACGAGTTGCCATCATGTTGATAACCATAGCGTAACCGACGGCAACGACCATACCACCACCGATAGCCATACCATCTTTAAGCCAATCAGGCATAGCATTTAGAATGCTTTGTACTGTTTCAGTTGGTACCATTAGAAGGAGTGCTGCAGGGACTGCAATACGAAGACCTTGAAGAAGAAGTGCGACAAAGTGAGCACGTTCAACTGCTTTGAAGTCACCTTTTTTAGCAGAAGCATCAGCAGTGTGAACCAATCCGACAGAGAGTGTACGGACAATCATAGTCAAGAATAGACCAGCAACTGCAAGAGGGATAGCAACCGCTTGGGCAACACCGATACCTGTCTTAGTAAAGTCGCCACCAAGAACCATGATGATGGCAGCAGCAACAGAAGCAAGAGCAGCGTCAGGAGCTACGGCAGCTCCGATGTTAGCCCAACCAAGGGCGATCATTTGAAGAGAACCACCAAGGATAATCCCTGCTTCAAGGTTACCAGTAACAAGACCGATAAGGGTACAAGCTACGATTGGTTGATGGAATTGGAACTGGTCGAGGATACCTTCAAGACCTGCTAGGAAGGCTACAACGACTACTAAAACCATAGAAATAATAGACATCTTTAAAATCCTTTCATAAAATCGATTATTGCACGTTTGCTTTGTTGATCAAGTCAAACAAATCTTTTTTGGTGTCGTTTGGTACTTTACGTACATCAAATTCAACACCAAGGTCACGCATTTTTTCAAATGTAGCAACGTCTTCTTTATCCATAGACAAAACGTTGTTAACCATTGTTTTACCAGTTGAGTGAGCCATTGATCCAACATTAAGAGTTTTGATTGGTACGCCACCTTCGATAGCACGAAGGGCATCTTGAGGTGTTTCAAACAAGATAAGGGCATGTGTTTCTCCGAAGCGAGGATCTTTTGCAACGTCGATTAGTTTTTGGATAGGAACAACGTTTGCTTTCACTTTACCTGGAGCTGCTTGTTTAATCAATTCTTTACGTAATTCGTCTTTAGCTACGTTATCTGAAGCAACGATGATACGATCTGCTTTTGAATCTGGAGTCCAAGCAGTTGCAACCTGACCGTGAAGTAAACGAGTGTCTAGACGGGCAAGGTTGATTTTGAGTTTACCGTCTCCGATAACAGTGCCTTCTGGGATAGCAGCTTGGGCAACTGGAGCAGCTGCAGCGCTTGCTACTTCCTCAACTGGGTTTAGCTCTTCTGGAAGAGCCTTGATGCCATCTTTGGCCTCTTTAATGATATTCGCAGCGACTTTTTCTACACCTGCAGCAGCGTCCATAAGGCGCTCTGTATAGGCTTGAATTAACATCGGTAAGTTAAGTCCTGTGATGATGGCAAACTTACGCTCAGGATTTTCTCCCATCACGCGGCTAGCTTGGTTAAATGGAGATCCACTCCAAAGGTCAGCCAAAACTAGAACCTCATCTTCTGCGTCAAATGCAGCAACAGCGTTATTAAACTTAGCGTATAGATCATCAGGACCTTCATTTGGCATAAAGGTTACAACTTGAACCTTTTCTTGTTCACCAAAAATCATAGAACCTGACTGATGAATACCCGCAGCAAATTCGCCGTGGCTCGCAATAATGATTCCGATACTCATTATTGTCATTCCTCCTTTTTTGTTTTAGTTTTCGTTTAAGAAAACTTTAAGACTTTTTAAGTATAAACCGTTTTCATCTAAAAAGCAACTATTTAACATAAAAAAGGAGAAAGGTTTTCTTTGTAAATATTGATATATTAAGTTTTTGATAGGTAATCTTGAATCTATATTTAAAAATTTAATATAAAAAAGTTGGAAGCGTATTCCAACTTTTAAAATAGGTTTTTATTAGATTAGTGGGTGAAGTCGAGTACCATACGTCCTTGGATTTGACCTTTTTCCATTTCGTCGAAAATGGCTACGGCATCTTCTACTGGACGTTTTTGAACAACTGGAACTACCAAACCTTCTGCACCGAATTGGAAGGCTTCTTCCAAGTCTTTACGAGTTCCAACAAGAGAACCGATGACTTGGATTCCATCTAGAACGGTTTTTACGATGCTGAGTTCCATCATTTCAGAAGGAAGACCAACAGCGACTACGCGACCACCAGCACGAACTGAGTCAACAGCCTGATTGAAGGCAACTTTAGATACAGCAGTTACGACAGCTGAATGAGCTCCTCCATCAGTTTTTTCCTTGATGAGTCCTGGTACATCATCAACTTCGAGGCCGTTAATCACAATGTCAGCGCCTACTTCTTTTGCAAGGGCAAGTTTGTCGTTATTGATATCAACTGCGATGACATGAGCATTGAATACTTTTTTAGCGTATTGAACAGCGAGGTTACCAAGTCCACCAGCACCGTAAAGAACAACCCATTGGCCTGGTTCAACTTTTGCTTCTTTAATGGCTTTATAGGTTGTCACACCAGCACATGTAATAGAAGAAGCTTGGGCTGGATCAAGTCCGTCAGGAACTTTAACAGCATAGTCTGCAGTTACGATACATTGTTCAGCCATACCACCGTCTACTGAGTAGCCGGCATTTTTTACTGTACGGCAAAGAGTTTCACGGCCAGTTGTACAGTATTCGCAAGTGCCACATCCTTCAAAGAACCAAGCAACGCTGACGCGGTCGCCGACTTTAAGGCTTTTAACATCTGGGGCAATTTCCTTAACGATACCAACACCTTCATGTCCTAAAACACGTCCTGGTACTTGACCAAAGTCACCATGGGCAACGTGGAGGTCAGTGTGGCAAACACCACAGTATTCAATTTCTACAAGTGCTTCTCCAGTTTCAAGTGGACGGAGTACTTTTTCTTCAACAGCAACACCAGTGCTTTCTGGATTTACAACAACAGCTTTCATAGCTATCCTCCTTGATATTAACTGAGAGCAGGAGAAACAGGACTGGATTGATTTTGTGTCAACAGAGTCGAGTATGACGAGCTCTCTTGTATTTATATGTGAAGTATATCACAAAAGAAAGCCTTTTCCAAGGTTTTGGAGGCAAAAAGTAGAACAATCGATTAACTGGTTGATGAGACTGTGAAAAGAGCACAAAGACCAGCTCGCAAGCTGGTCAGAATGGACTATAAGAATAAATCTTGCAGGGTTTTGGCAACCCCGTCTTGGTCATTTGTCAAGGAAATTTGCTCATCTGCATAGGGGAGTAGCTCTGGGTTGGCATTTTTCATGGCATAACCTTTCCCAGCAAAAGCGAGCATTTCGGTATCATTGTGTTCATCTCCAAAGGCAATCAAATCCTTTTTGTCACGGTTCATTACCTTGAGCAAGTAGTCCAAGGCGAAGGCCTTGTTGACACCTTTGGGGGTACATTCAAGGATATTGAGCGGACCACCCCAGGTATTGATAGAAAGTTGATGCTGGTAGAAGGCGTTCATTTCTTGTGCCAGAGCATACTTGTCACTGGCTCTGGTCTGTAACAGAATACAGTTAGGATCCTTGGTCACCAATTCAGGCTGAAATTGATCTTCAGGCTGGAAGGCTTCTACCCCAAATAGTTTGGGATTGGCAATTTCTTCATTAGGATTTGTAATGTAGAATTTTTTACGATATTCTCCAGCGATAAAATCGGCTTGAATATCCTCTGAACGTCGAACCATATCTAAAAGATATTTTTTGTCTACCGTCAAACACTTTTCAAAGTCCCAAACTTGGTCTGGTAAATGAGTGAGGGAACCGTTGAAGTTAATCATAGGAGTGTCTAAGCCTAGCTCACGGTAAAAATCTTTTGACATACGGTAAGGGCGACCTGTCGTAATAATAACCTGATGGCCTTTTTCAGCAACTTTTTTGATGGTTTTTTTGGTAAAGTCAGAAATTTGACTGTCTGAGTTGAGCAGGGTTCCATCCAGGTCAACTGCAATAATTTTTTTCGTCATAGGGACCTTTCTAGTGTCTTTTCAGATAAGATGTCTACTATTATAACAGAAAGCAGGCAGAAAAGCAGATTCGAAACCAAAAATGAAATTTCATCAAATTCTTAAATAAATCAAACAAAGATATTGAAAAAGTGAATGATAAATGATATAATTCTATTATTGTTCGTAAAAATTAAAAGGAGATTGATAATGGACAAATTATTTAAACTAAAAGAGAACGGTACAGACGTTCGTACAGAGGTTCTCGCTGGTTTAACAACTTTCTTTGCAATGAGTTATATTCTCTTTGTAAACCCACAAATTCTTTCGCAAACAGGAATGCCTGCTCAGGGTGTATTCCTCGCAACGATTATCGGTGCAGTTGCTGGTACCCTGATGATGGCCTTCTACGCTAACTTACCTTACGCCCAAGCACCAGGTATGGGACTCAATGCCTTCTTTACCTTTACAGTTGTATTTGGACTCGGTTATTCTTGGCAAGAAGCCCTAGCTATGGTCTTCATCTGTGGAATTATCTCATTGATTATTACCTTGACAAATGTTCGTAAAATGATCATTGAATCGATTCCAAATGCCCTTCGCTCAGCTATTTCAGCTGGTATCGGTGTCTTCCTTGCCTACGTGGGGATTAAGAATGCTGGACTTTTGAAATTCTCTATCGATCCAGGAAATTACACGGTTGCAGGAGAAGGGGCTGATAAAGCTCAAGCAGCGATTACAGCAAATGCTTCAGCAGTTCCAGGATTGGTCAGCTTTAATAATCCAGCTGTTTTGGTGGCTCTTGCAGGACTTGCTATCACAATCTTCTTTGTTATCAAAGGGATTAAAGGGGGAATTATCCTCTCTATCTTGACAACAACTGTTCTTGCTATCGCAGTTGGTTTGGTAGATTTGTCTAGTATCGATTTTGCTAATAACCATGTTGGTGCAGCCTTTGAAGACTTGAAGACAGTCTTTGGTGCAGCTCTTGGTTCAGAAGGTTTGGGAGCTTTGATTTCAGATACAGCTCGCTTGCCTGAAACGCTGATGGCCATTCTTGCCTTCTCATTGACAGATATTTTTGATACAATTGGTACCTTGATCGGTACAGGTGAAAAAGTTGGTATTGTAGCGACAAATGGTGAAAATCACCAATCAGCTAAGTTGGACAAGGCTCTTTACTCTGACTTGATTGGTACTTCAATTGGTGCCATCGCTGGTACTTCGAACGTAACGACTTATGTTGAGTCTGCTGCTGGTATCGGTGCAGGTGGACGTACTGGTTTGACAGCCTTGGTTGTAGCTATCTGTTTTGCGATCTCAAGCTTCTTTAGCCCACTTCTAGCGATCGTACCAACAGCCGCTACAGCTCCAATCTTGATTATCGTTGGGATTATGATGTTGGCTAGCTTGAAAAATATCCATTGGGACGATATGTCTGAAGCGGTTCCTGCTTTCTTCACATCTATCTTTATGGGATTCAGCTACTCTATCACTCAAGGGATTGCAGTTGGTTTCTTGACTTACACTTTGACTAAGCTTGTCAAAGGTCAAGCTAAAGATGTTCACGTCATGATTTGGATTTTGGATGCCTTGTTTATCCTTAACTACATCAGTATGGCACTATAAATGCTATAATATAAAAAGGGGTTCTCCCCTTTTTATATTATAGTTACTTGAAAATTGCTTCAAACTAGGTAGGTGATTTTGATTGAATGGTAGGAGTATGATTGATGATAAAAAAGAATATTTGGGATGAAGTATTAAACAGGGGGAAGTGGTTAATAATCTTTCTAGTAGGGCTTTTGTTTTCTCAGTTTCCTTTAGCCCTAGCAACTTTTTTAACTAGCAGAAAATTTCCACTGCTTCAAACGGGACTATTAGTAGGGGCCTTATCTCTTGTGGTTTTAACTGTATTTATAATAGGTGCTAGGAAAACACAGTTGGCTAGTTTTGGTTTATCGTTTTTCAAGGCTAAGGATTTGGCTAGATTGGCCTTAAGCTATCTAGTGATTCTTGCCTTTAATATTCTTGGTGTGGTCTTACTGCGTTTGATGAATGAAACAACAACCAGCAATCAATCAAATATTAATGATTTAGTCCAGAATAGTTCCTTAATTTCCAGTTTTTTCTTACTGGTTCTAATAGCTCCTATTTGTGAGGAGATTTTATGTCGAGGAGTGATTCCTAAAAAACTCTTTCGTGGTAAAGAAAATGTGGGTTATATAGTCGGTGCTATTATCTTTGCCTTGCTTCATTTACCGACAAATCTACCTTCTCTTCTTATCTATGGAGGAATGTCAACTGTGCTAACTTGGACAGTTTATAAAACCCAACGTTTGGAAATGTCTATCTTGCTTCACATGATTGTTAATGGTGTTGTTTTCTGTCTGCTAGCTCTTATGGTGATCATGAGTCGGACATTAGGGATTTCTGTTTAATACTCAATGAAAATCAAAGAGCAAACTAGGAAACTAGCCGCAGGCTGTACTTAAGTACGGCAAGGCGACGTTGACGCGGTTTGAATTTGATTTTCGAAGAGTTTAAGATTTTTGACAATTGCTTACTTGTTTCTACTGGGAAAAAGATGAATGCAATCGTGTCCATCTTTTTCTTTTTATGGTAAAATAGAGAAATAATATGATGAAAAGCCTTGAGGGAGTGACCGATATGTCAAGTAAAGCAAATCATGCAAAGACAGCTATTTGCGGAATTATCAATGTAACCCCAGATTCCTTTTCGGATGGTGGTCAATTTTTTGCTCTTGAGCAGGCACTCCAGCAGGCTCGTAAATTGATAGCAGAAGGGGCTAGTATGCTAGATATCGGCGGAGAATCGACTCGGCCGGGAAGTAGCTATAGCTATGTTGAGATAGAAGAGGAAATCCAGCGTGTTGTTCCAGTGATTAAAGCGATTCGCAAGGAAAGTGATGTCCTCATCTCTATTGATACTTGGAAGAGTCAGGTAGCAGAAGCTGCTTTGGCTGCTGGTGCCAATCTAGTTAATGATATCACTGGTCTTATGGGTGATGAGAAAATGGCGGAGGTGGTTGCTAAGGCTGGTGCGAAAGTGGTCATCATGTTTAATCCAGTTATGGCTCGACCTCAGCATCCTAGCTCGCTCATCTTTCCTCATTTTGGTTTTGGACAAGCTTTTACAGAGGAAGAGTTAGCTAACTTTGAAAAATTGCCAATCGAAGAGTTGATGGAGACTTTCTTTGAACGTGCACTAGCGAGAGCAAATCAAGCTGGAATTGCACAAGAAAATATCCTGTTGGATCTAGGAATTGGCTTTGGTCTGACCAAGAAAGAAAATTTGCTTCTTTTACGGGATTTGGATAAACTACATCAGAAGGGCTATCCAATCTTTCTTGGAGTGTCGCGTAAGCGGTTTGTCATCAATATTCTTGAAGAAAATGGTTTTGAAGTCAATCCTGAGACAGAACTTGGTTTCCGCAATCGAGATACGGCTTCGGCTCATGTAACCAGTATCGCTGCAAGACAGGGTGTAGAAGTGGTGCGCGTGCATGACGTAGCCAGTCACAAGATGGCAGTTGAAATTGCATCAGCCATTCGATTGGCTGATGAAGCGGAAAATTTAGATTTAAAACAATATAAATAAGATGAAAGAAATTGAAAACAATCAGTGGATTGCTAACTACCGGACGGATCAACCGCATTTTGGCTTGGAACGAATGGTGGAACTGTTAGCTTTGCGCGGAAATCCCCATCTCAAACTCAAAGTCATCCATATCGGAGGAACCAATGGCAAGGGTTCGACCATTGCTTTTTTGAAAAATATGCTGGAAAAGCTAGGTCTGAGAGTTGGGGTGTTCAGCTCGCCCTATCTCATTCATTATACAGACCAGATTAGCATCAATGGGGAATCTATCCTAGAAGCGAGACTAGAAGCTCTCATGGCAGACTATCGGTCTTTGCTTGAGGGGGAAGCGGCTGCTAATTTGCAGGGGACAACCGAGTTTGAGATAATCACAGCCATAGCCTATGATTACTTTGCCTCAGAGCAAGTAGATGTGGCCATCATGGAAGTGGGCATGGGGGGACTCTTGGATAGTACCAATGTCTGCCAGCCCGTTTTAACAGGCATCACGACTATTGGATTGGACCATGTAGCCCTACTTGGTGACACCTTGGAAGCCATAGCAGAGCAGAAAGCTGGTATTATCAAACAAGGTATTCCCTTGGTGACAGGTCGTATCGCTCCAGAAGCTTTGGCTGTGATTGACCGCATTGCGGAAGGGAAAGATGCGCCGAGACTTGCCTACGGGACAGATTATCAGGTCCGCCATCAAAAGAGTATGGTTACAGGCGAAGTCTTTGACTATACAAGTGTTGTCAGACAAGGTCGCTTCCAGACTGGCCTGCTTGGTTTGCACCAGATAGAGAATGCTGGGATGGCCATAGCTTTACTTGATACTTTTTGTCAAGAAGATGGTCGAGAGCTACCAGCTAATATCTTGATTGCTCAAGCTCTGGAAGAAACAAGATGGCCGGGGCGTCTGGAGGTCGTGTCAAGGAACCCCTTGATGATCTTGGATGGGGCCCACAATCCCCATGCTATCAAGGCTTTATTAGCAACCTTGCAAGAACGCTTTGCGGATTATCATAAGGAAATCCTCTTTACTTGTATCAAAACCAAGGCCTTGGAGGATATGTTGGATTTGTTGGAGCAAATCCCAGATACCGAGCTTACTCTGACACATTTTGACGATAGTCGGGCGACTGATGAAAGCGTGCTGAAAGAGGCAGCTAAGTCTAGAAATCTCAGCTACCAAGATTGGCAGGATTTTCTAGAGCAGAAATTGACAGATAAAAAAGAAGAGAAACAAACAGTTAGGATTGTCACTGGTTCCTTGTATTTCTTGAGCCAAGTGAGAGCCTATCTGATGGAGAGGAAAAACGAGAATGGATACACAAAAGATTGAAACAGCTGTAAAAATGATTATCGAGGCTGTAGGAGAGGACGTTAATCGCGAGGGCTTGCAGGAAACACCTGCTCGTGTCGCTCGTATGTACCAAGAGATTTTTTCAGGTCTTGGTCAAACAGCGGAGGAACATTTGTCAAAATCCTTTGAGATTATTGACGATAATATGGTGGTAGAAAAGGATATCTTTTTCCATACTATGTGTGAACACCACTTCTTGCCATTTTATGGTAGAGCGCATATTGCCTACATTCCAGATGGTCGTGTGGCAGGTTTGTCTAAGCTAGCCCGTACGGTTGAAGTTTATTCGAAAAAACCACAAATTCAAGAACGTTTGAATATCGAAGTGGCTGATGCCTTGATGGACTATCTAGGTGCTAAAGGAGCCTTTGTTGTCATTGAGGCGGAACATATGTGTATGAGCATGCGTGGTGTTAGAAAACCAGGCACTGCAACCTTGACGACAGTAGCTCGTGGTCTATTTGAAACAGATAAGGACCTTAGAGATCAGGCTTATCGTTTAATGGGACTATAATACTCTTCGAAAATCAAATTCAAACCACGTCAGCTTCCATCTGCAACCTCAAAACAGTGTTTTGAGCAGCCTGCGGCTAGCTTCTTAGTTTGCACTTTGATTTTCATTGAGTATAAAAAGAATCCGCTTTGGGCGGATTTTTCTAGAAAGGAATCATTATGGATCAACTGCAGATTAAGGATTTGGAAATTTTTGCCTATCATGGTCTTTTTCCTAGTGAGAAAGAATTGGGGCAGAAGTTTGTTGTTTCCGCAATCCTATCCTATGATATGACCAAGGCGGCGACAGACTTGGATTTAACAGCCTCTGTCCATTATGGAGAACTGTGTCAGCAGTGGACGACTTGGTTTCAGGAAACGAGTGAGGATTTGATTGAAACGGTAGCCTATAAACTGGTAGAACGTACTTTTGAGACCTATCCTCTTGTCCAAGAAATCAAGTTGGAACTGAAAAAGCCTTGGGCGCCAGTGCATTTGCCACTAGATACATGCTCAGTAACCATCCATCGCCGTAAGCAACGAGCCTTTATCGCCCTAGGAAGCAACATGGGAGATAAGCAAGCGAATTTGGAGCAAGCCATTGAGAAAATGCGAAATCGAGGTATCCATATTCTCAAAGAGTCCAGTGTATTGGCGACGGAGCCTTGGGGTGGTGTGGAGCAAGATAGCTTTGCTAATCAAGTGGTTGAGGTTGAAACATGGTTGCCTGCCCCAGTGTTATTAGAGACCTTGTTAGCCATTGAGTCAGAGATGGGACGGGTGCGAGAAGTGCATTGGGGGCCTCGTTTGATTGATTTGGACTTGCTCTTTGTGGAGGACCAGGTCGTTTACACAGATGAGCTTATCTTGCCCCATCCTTACATAGCAGAACGCCTTTTTGTTCTTGAGTCTCTACAAGAAATTGCGCCTCATTTTATCCATCCGATATTAAAGCAACCGATCCGCAACTTGTATAATGCTTTGAAACAATAGAAAAAACTCTAGTTTTCAGTCGTTTGTAACTGAAGGCTAGAGTTTTTATACTCTTCGAAAATCTCTTCAAACCACGTCAGCTTCCATCTGTAACCTCAAAACAGTGTTTTGAGCAGCCTGCGGCTAGCTTCCTAGTTTGCTCTTTGATTTTCATTGAGTATTAAAATAGGTCATTTTCTTCTGGGAGGAGGATAGTTTCTCTACCGTCCATGTCTAAAACCAGTACTCTTGGCGGATAAAGAGGATCAAAAGGATGGTTAAAGTCAAAATCAATGGCTGTAGGGAGGTGTTGACTTGAGAAGTGGAAGGTAATTTTTCCTTGGTTATTGAGCAATTGAAACTCAAGTTCTTCTTCCAATTCAAAGACATTTTTTAAGAAATGGTCGATGATATACCAAAAAGAGTCAATGACATCATCAGGCAAGCTGGTAACAATGCCAAAACTAGCCGACCGCATCTGGGTATTGGTAAAAGCCATATTTTTGCCCCCTTTCTTTTCCCTTATCATACAGCAAATAGGATTAAAAATCAAGAAAAGGTGATTTTTTCTTCATAAACATAGCTTTCTATGAAATTTTTTTCAAACAATCTTCAAAAAATGCTTGAAAGTGTTTACAAATAGTGATAGAATGGAATAAGTAGAATCATGAAAACGAAATTTTCATACCGTCTCTTTTTTTGGAGTCTCGTGAGGTATGATATAGAAAGGAAATGAAATGAATACAGACGATACAGTAACGATTTATGATGTCGCCCGTGAAGCTGGAGTTTCAATGGCGACGGTTAGCCGTGTAGTCAATGGCAATAAGAATGTAAAAGAGAATACTCGTAAAAAAGTACTCGAGGTGATTGATCGTTTGGATTACCGTCCAAATGCCGTGGCGCGTGGTCTTGCAAGTAAAAAGACAACCACTGTCGGTGTTGTAATCCCCAATATTACCAATGGCTATTTCTCAACACTTGCTAAAGGGATTGATGATATCGCTGAAATGTACAAGTACAATATTGTCCTAGCTAATAGCGATGAAGATAACGAGAAAGAAGTTTCTGTTGTCAATACCCTCTTTTCAAAGCAGGTAGATGGCATTATCTTTATGGGTTATCACTTGACAGATAAAATTCGCTCAGAATTTTCGCGTTCACGTACTCCGATTGTTCTCGCAGGAACTGTCGATGTTGAGCACCAGTTGCCAAGTGTCAATATTGACTATAAGCAAGCAACGATTGATGCAGTGAGTTACCTTGCTAAAGAAAATGAGCGTATTGCTTTCGTTAGCGGTCCGCTAGTGGATGACATCAATGGTAAGGTTCGTTTAGTTGGCTACAAGGAAGCCTTGAAAAAAGCAGGAATCGCTTATAGTGAGGGTTTGGTATTTGAATCTAAATATAGCTATGATGATGGTTACGCCTTAGCAGAGCGTTTGATTTCATCAAATGCAACTGCAGCAGTTGTGACAGGTGATGAGTTGGCAGCAGGAGTCTTGAACGGTTTGGCTGATAAGGGTGTTTCTGTGCCAGAAGATTTTGAAATCATTACTAGTGATGATTCACAAATCTCACGCTTTACCCGTCCAAACT
>CAURMD010000035.1:0-11309 GCA_963525985.1 uncultured Streptococcus sp.
TTCTATCCACAACCTCAAAACAGTGTTTTGAGCTGACTTCGTCAGTCTTATCTACTACCTCAAAACGATGTTTTGAGCAACCTGCGGCTAGCTTCCTAGTTTGCTCTTTGATTTTCATTGAGTGTAAATAAAAAACAGAACTAGCCTGAACTAGTCCTGTCCATTTTTACCCAATCACACTTCCATTTGGTACAGCTGGATCAACTGTAAGAAGTGTTAATTGTCCATCATGTTCAGCTGAGAGGATCATCCCTTGGCTGACATATTTTTTCATCATCTTACGAGGTTTGAGGTTGGCAACAATTTGAACTTTCTTGCCGACCAATTCTTGTTCATTTGGATAGTATTTTGCAATTCCTGAGAGGATTTGACGATCTTCACCATCACCTGCATCTAGGCGGAATTGAAGCAACTTATCAGAACCTTCTACTTTAGACACTTCTTTGACTTCTGCGACACGGATTTCAACCTTGTCAAAGTCCTCAAACTTGATTTCTTCCTTGTTTAGTTTGAGTTCGACTTCGTCTGGATTCCATTCTTTTTCCACAGCTGGCTTGTTACCTTCCATTTTTTCCTTGATATAGGCAATTTCTTCTTCCATATCGAGACGTGGGAAGATTGGTGTTCCTTTGGCAACTACTGTTACACCCTCAGGGAAGTCAGCCAATCTCAAGTTCTCAAGGCTCGCTACTTCTCCCAATCCAAGTTGAGTCAAGACTGCACGACTAGTTTCCATCATAAATGGTTCAATCAAGTGAGCGACGACACGCAGGCTAGCTGCCAAGTGGCTCATAACACTTGCTAATTGGTCACGAAGAGCTTCATTCTTAGCCAATACCCATGGAGCGGTCTCATCGATGTATTTATTGGTACGAGAGATCAGAGTCCAGACTGCTTCAAGGGCACGTGGGTAGTCAACTGCTTCCATGTGTGTATGGTAGTCAGCAATTGATTCAGCAGCTACTTGAGCAAGAGCATTGTCAAACTCTGTTACACCCTCTACATAGGCTGGAATTTGTCCATCAAAGTACTTGTTAATCATAGAAACCGTACGATTGAGGAGGTTCCCTAGGTCATTGGCCAATTCGTAGTTGATACGGCCTACATAGTCTTCAGGAGTGAAGGTTCCGTCTGAACCAACTGGAAGGCTACGCATGAGATAGTAACGAAGTGGATCTAGTCCATAACGCTCTACCAACATTTCAGGGTAAACGACATTCCCTTTAGACTTAGACATTTTGCCGTCTTTCATGACGAACCAACCGTGGGCAATCAAACGATCTGGCAATTTGATATCCAACATCATAAGAAGGATTGGCCAGTAGATTGAGTGGAAACGAAGGATGTCTTTTCCTACCATGTGGAAGACTGTTCCATTCCAGAACTTGTCAAAGTTACCATGTTCGTCTTGACCGTAGCCAAGAGCTGTCGCATAGTTAAGAAGGGCATCAACCCAAACGTAGACAACGTGTTTTGGATTTGATGGGACTGGTACTCCCCATGTAAAGGTTGTACGAGAAACTGCCAAATCTTCCAAACCTGGCTCGATAAAATTGCGAAGCATTTCATTCAGACGACCATCTGGAGTGATAAATTCAGGATGAGCTTTGAAAAATTCAACCAAACGATCTTGGTATTTGCTGAGGCGAAGGAAGTATGATTCTTCAGAAACCCATTCCACCTCGTGACCTGATGGAGCGATACCACCTGTCACATTTCCAGCTTCATCACGGAATACTTCTGCAAGCTGGCTTTCTGTAAAGAATTCTTCATCTGAGACTGAGTACCAGCCAGAATATTCACCCAAATAGATGTCATCTTGAGCAAGCAAGCGCTCAAAGACCTGTGCGACAACTTTTTCATGGTAGTCATCAGTTGTACGGATAAATTTATCGTATGAGATATCTAGTAATTGCCAGAGTTCTTTAACTCCAACAGCCATCCCGTCAACATAGGCTTGTGGTGTAATACCAGCTTCTTCCGCTTTCTGCTGGATTTTCTGACCATGCTCATCAAGACCTGTCAAATAAAAGACATCGTAGCCCATCAGGCGTTTATAACGTGCTAAGACATCACAGGCGATAGTTGTATAGGCAGAACCGATATGAAGTTTACCAGATGGATAGTAAATCGGCGTTGTAATATAAAAATTCTTTTCAGACATAATTTTTCCTTTCCAGGCAAATGAAACCTGTTTTTCTAACACTTCATTATATCACATTTTTAAGGATTTTCGATAGGGAAATCCATATAAAAACAAGATAGACGAGTGTCCATCTTGTTTATCTTATTCATAACGAAGGGCTTCAATTGGATCAAGTTTCGATGCCTTGTTGGCTGGCAAGACTCCAAAAATCATACCAACACTAGCCGAAACTGCAAGACTAAATAGGGCAACTGGGATTGATACTCCTACTTCTATACCCGCAATCAAACCTTGTAAAAGTATACCAGCTATAGCTGTTAAGCCTGTCGCAATGGTCAAACCAATGACTCCACCAAGCAAGGTCAAAATCATGGATTCAATCAAAAACTGGATTAAAATATTGGCACGTGTTGCACCCAAAGCCTTACGAAGACCAATCTCACGAGTACGCTCTGTCACCGAAACCAGCATGATATTCATAACACCAGTTCCTCCAACAAAAAGGGAAATTCCCGCAATGGCACTAATAATCGTCGTCATAAAACTAAACGATTGTTGAATTGTTGCGAATGCAGCTGACTCATCTGCTACTTGATATTCTCCCTGTTGCAAGCCAGCAAGCTCTGTCATTTTTCGTGCCAATTCTGGACCTAGGGTTGGGGTTAAACTTGTATCATTCACTCGAAAAACAATACTAGCAATTTCATCTACATTAAAATTCGCAGCAAGGGAAATATTTGTGGTAATAGGCAAGCCGCCAAGACCATACATTTTTGATGTTTTAGCCTCTGGACTAGTGTAAACACCAATGACTCGATAACTAAATCCATTGACTTCTACAACCTTGTTAATAGCCTCTTGAGGAGAGCCAAATAAACTAATGGACAATTCTTCATCAAGCAAAATAACACTTGCAAATTCTTTGAAATCTTGCTCTCTCAGACTACGACCTGCAATGATTTCATTCTTAACAGCGTCCATATAGGTTCTATTCCCGCCTGTCAAATTGGCATTTTCAACCTTTTTATCTTTATAAGTCAAGATGGCGTTAGTTGAGTTGGTTACATAGTAATTATCCACTCCCTTGAGTTTGGCTGCCTCTTTAACCCAGGATTCTTGCGGTTTTGGCGGTTCAACATGAACTTCCTCTTCTTTTCCAGAAACCGTAAAAGCTGATTGTTTCTGAGTAAAAGACCCATCTTTGCTTTTTTTAGAAGAGAAAAAGACACTGATATTCTTCTGAGATTTGGTCATATCTTTGTTGAGTTGACGAGATAGGGAATCACCTAGAGCCATAATCACAACAACTGATGAAACACCGATAATAATCCCAATCATGGTAAGCAAAGAACGCATCTTGTGAGCCATGATAGATGAAAAGGCAAATTTCAGATTCTGCATCTTAGTTTTCCTCCTTTTCTAACTGAGCACTATCAGATGAAATAACTCCATCACGAATGACAATCTGGCGTTTGGCATAAGCAGCTATTTCAGGCTCATGCGTTACCATGATAATGGTTTTTCCTTCTTTGTTCAAGTCAACCAATAGTTGCATAATTTGATTCCCTGTTTTGGTATCCAAGGCTCCTGTCGGTTCATCCGCTAGGATAATAGAAGGATTGTTTACCAAGGCACGCGCGATGGCCACACGTTGCTTTTGACCACCAGATAATTCTGAAGGTAAATGGTGACTACGCTCAGTCAATTCAACCTTATCCAGATATTCCTCAGCTAACTTGCGCCGTTTTGAAGCCGAAACTCCTGCGTAAATCAAGGGCAATTCTACATTTTGCAGAGCATTGAGTTTGGATAGAAGAAAGAACTGCTGAAAGACAAATCCGATTTGTTGGTTGCGGACCTTGGCTAGTTGTTTTTCACCCAATCCAGCCACTTCTTGACCTTCAAGATAATACTCTCCACTAGTTGGTGTATCCAACATCCCAATCGTATTCATGAGAGTAGACTTACCTGAACCAGATGGTCCCATGATGGCAACAAATTCACCCTCATTCACTTCTAGGTTGATGTTTTTGAGAACCTGCAGTTCTTGGTCACCGTTACGGTAACTTCTGCAGATATTTTTTAGACTAATTAGTTGCTTCATCAGCCTTCACCTCTTTTCCTTCTTCCAAGGAAGATGTTGGATTACTGATGACCTTGACTCCATTTGTCAGACCTGAAGTGATTTCTTGGTTGTCTGCATCAGCATTGCCCAAACCAACTTCCACTTTCTTGGCCTTTTTCTGCTCGTCAAGTACCCAGACATAGTTCTTATCATTTTCAGTCACAACACTTGTTAGAGGAACCAAAATGGCTTTACTCTTATTCTTGACCTCAACACTTACTGAGAATCCTTGTTTCAAATCACCGATTTCACTTGTAACATCAATAGTGTATGGATATTTAGAGCCAGAATTACCGCCTGCTGCGACAGCTGGACTAGCTGCT
Organism: uncultured Streptococcus sp.; assembly: GCA_963525985.1. Lineage (GTDB taxonomy): Bacteria > Bacillota > Bacilli > Lactobacillales > Streptococcaceae > Streptococcus. The sequence goes on from CAURMD010000035.1 coordinate 4,595, forward strand.
TCACCATTGTTTTTAGGATAGTCAGAAATATAGCTTAATTTCCCAGTCCATTTTTTATCAGGATACACTTTAGAAGTAAAGCTTACTTCTTGACCTACAGATAGGTTGGCGAGGTTATATTCAGATAGTTCTCCCTTAACTTGCAAGTTTTCATTACTTACGACATGAACGACTACTTGGCTAGCTCCTGTTGGAGATTTAGAAACATTGTGGTTGACTTCGACCACAGTTCCCTCTAGGGTACTGAGAACCGTCATTGCATCTAACTGACTTTGAGCCTTACTTAATTGTGCTGCTGCATCTGCACGAGCATCACGGGCATCACCCAACTGAGCGTCAATAGAAGCAACAGAATTTCCAGCCACTGGAGTTGGGCTTTGCACCGTTGCATCTTCTCCTCCTGCTGGCGTAGAGGCTTGAGGAGCCGGAGCTGAAGCGGCTTCATTTCGTGCTTGATTGAGTTCATTGATATGACGATCTGCCTTAGCGACTGCTCGGCTAGCTGAATCATAGGCCGCCTGCGCTTCTGAACTACTGTACTTGACTAAAGCCTGCCCTTCGCTGACCTTATCGCCCACAGAAACAAGGATTTCATCTAAATCTCCCTTACTAGCGTCAAAATAAACATACTGTTCATTTTTTGCTGTTACTGTCCCTGACAATAAAACAGAGGATGCCACGCTTCCTTCCTTGGCAACAACAAGATGAGTAGCCTCATCTTTTACAGCAGTCTGAGAAGGTTGTCTAAAGAGTAAAATCCCCCCAGCACCCAATACAACTACACTTGCAGCACCAATTGCTGCATACAATTGCCACTTTTTAGCTTTACCATTCTTTTTCATAATGAAACTCCTTTTTGATTTAAAGTTCTTAACAATATTATACAAAAATTATCAATTTGAAACAATAACATTTCAGAACGAAATAATGACATTTCAGGATTTAATTATTGTTCGGGATTCATTTTACAATCATTGTACTAGTTATATCATACACTTTATTTTTCTTTTTTGCAAGCCTTTTCTTGAATTTTTTTGTACGTAGCAGATTTTTGCAATCAAATCAAAAAAAAGATAGAATATGACTATCAAAAAATGACACTCGACTATTTAAAAGAGTACAAAGGAGTTTTCAATGAGAGAATACGATATCATCGCTATCGGTGGAGGTAGCGGAGGAATTGCTACCATGAACCGTGCTGGTGAACACGGAGCTAAAGCAGCCGTTATTGAGGAAAAGAAACTAGGTGGAACCTGTGTCAATGTCGGCTGTGTTCCGAAAAAAATCATGTGGTACGGGGCGCAAATCGCTGAGACTTTCCATCAATTTGGAGAAGACTACGGCTTTAAGACTACTGATCTTAACTTTGACTTTGCAACCCTACGTCGCAATCGTGAAGCCTACATCGATCGCGCTCGTTCTTCTTATGATGGCAGTTTTAAACGCAACGGTGTAGACTTGATTGAAGGTCATGCTGAATTTGTAGATTCTCATACTGTCAGCGTAAATGATGAACTGATTCGTGCTAAGCATATTGTGATTGCTACTGGTGCCCATCCAAGTATTCCTAATATTCCTGGTGCTGAGCTAGGTGGCTCTTCTGATGATGTATTTGCTTGGGAAGAATTGCCAGAGTCAGTTGCTATTCTAGGCGCTGGTTATATCGCCGTTGAATTGGCTGGCGTACTCCACACTTTTGGTGTCAAGACAGACCTCTTTGTTCGCCGTGATCGCCCTTTACGTGGTTTTGATTCCTACATCGTTGAAGGTTTGGTCAAGGAAATGGAAAGAACAAACTTACCACTTCATACTCACAAAGTCCCTGTCAAGTTAGAAAAAACTGCTGAAAGCATTACCATTCATTTTGAAGATGGTACTAGTCACACAGCTAGCCAAGTTATCTGGGCTACGGGTCGCCGTCCAAACGTTAAGGGCTTGCAACTTGAAAAAGCTGGAGTCACTCTGAACGAACGTGGCTTTATCCAAGTGGATGAATACCAAAATACTGTTGTTGAAGGAATCTACGCTCTAGGTGATGTAACAGGTGAAAAGGAACTGACTCCAGTAGCTATCAAGGCTGGGCGTACCCTATCTGAACGTCTCTTTAACGGAAAAACAACTGCTAAAATGGACTACTCAACTATTCCAACCGTTGTCTTTTCACACCCTGCTATCGGAACGGTTGGATTGACCGAAGAGCAAGCTATTAAAGAATACGGTCAAGACCAAATCAAGGTTTACAAATCAAGCTTTGCATCTATGTACTCTGCCGTTACTAGCAATAGACAAGAATCCCGTTTCAAATTGATCACAGCTGGTTCAGAAGAAAAAGTTGTCGGACTTCATGGAATTGGCTACGGCGTTGATGAAATGATTCAAGGATTTGCTGTTGCTATCAAAATGGGAGCAACCAAGGCTGACTTTGATGCAACTGTGGCAATTCACCCAACTGCATCTGAAGAATTTGTAACCATGCGTTAATCGAAATAAAAGAAGCTGATACAACTGTATCTACTTCTTTTTTGATGTTTTCGAATCAACAAAACAATTATCCAACTTCTCTTGTGAATCAAATCGGCCGTTACAGTTTTTGTTACCTTGTTTTTAAAAATTAGTTGACAATAATTACTCTATGAGTATAATAGTTACTATACATCAGAAAAGAGGTTAACTATTTTGAAAAAAGCTCATGTTTATGCTATCCCTGCTATTGGGGCTGCTCTCATTGCTGTTTTAGCACAAATCAGTCTTCCAATTGGACCCGTCCCCTTCACTCTGCAAAACTTTGCAATCGGCTTGATTGCTACTGTCTTCAGACCGAGAGAGGCTGTACTTTCTGTTGGACTCTATCTTCTTCTAGGTGCTATCGGTCTTCCTGTTTTTGCAGGAGGTGGAGCAGGATTGCAGGCGTTGGTTGGTCCTACTGCGGGTTATCTTTGGTTTTATCTTGTATACTCTGGACTTACTTCTTCTCTAACCAACAGCAAGAGTGGTGTTGTCAAGATTTTTCTTGCCAACCTCTTGGGTGATGCCCTTGTCTTTGTCGGCGGAATTCTCAGCTTGCATTTCCTAGCTGGAATGGCATTTGAAAAAGCTCTTGTTGTGGGGGTATTTCCCTTTATCATTCCAGACCTTGGTAAAATTATTGCTATTAGTATTATTAGCCGTCCACTACTTCAACGCCTTAAAAATCAGGCTTACTTTGCTAACTAAAAAAGGATATCGAGTTGCCATGACTCAATATCCTTTTCTTTCATTTTAAAAACTTAGTTTCCTTTAAAAGCATCCACCATCGTTTGAAATTCTTCATTGGAGAGAGTAATCCCTTTGCCCATTTTAGTATGATCTGGGCTCCAAGCACGAATATCAAACTTTGCAGGGGCACCATTAAAGCTCACACGGTTGATTTCCTTGGTCCAACCTTTTTCGTTTTCAGAAAGAGTCAACAAGTGCTCTTCGATTTCAAATGTAAATTCTGCCATTTTCTTCTCCTTTTTTAACTTTCATCTGATTATTCGTAAAATCTTGTAGATTTTAGGAAAATTTTATATAATATTGATATAAAAGAAGGGAGGCCAATATGAGACATAAATTCCAGCAAGTTCTAGGTAAAATACATGACTTTTTAAATGGACATGACCAACCAGACCAGACTGAAAGCAACTCCCTTACAGCCACTATTGAAGAGGCTATCCAGAAACAAACCGCTGTTCACCTTATCTTGTCAGAGACAAGTTTTACAGGTGACATCATCAAATACGATCAGCAAGGACAGCAAATTATTGTGAAAAATTTTGCCAAAAATGTGACCCGTATTATCCGCATAAGCGATATTCAACGCCTGCGATTTGTCCCTTCAACTGTCCAAACAGCCCAAAAAAATAGATTTAAGAAAGAGTGAGATGTAGTTGCTTCATCCCACTCTTTTTCTTAGCGAATTTGTTCAAAATGTAAATGAACAGCGATATGGTCTCCATAACCACTTCTTTCCAAGTCACGTTGTAGACGATAGGAAATGTAGTGTTCTGCAATGGTAATGTAACCTGCACCCAATAAACGATGTTCAACCATAGACTGAATCATGCTGATGGTAGCACGTTCCACCTTGGCCTCTTCCAAATCCAAAACCACTTTCTTAGTGACTTGTGCAAGGTTTTGACGCAAATCATCTGTCAATACATAGACAGTCTGGGCTGCCTTTAAGATAGCTTGGTAAATCTTATCTGGATTAAATTCAGCAATTTCTCCATCACGTTTGATTACTTGCATAGGTTTCTCCTTTATTCTTTGTTTTCTTTAATTTCTGCCAGCATTTTTTCTTCTTCTGCTGTCAGTTGATAATCTTCAAGCAAATCCGGTCTGCGTTCATAGGTTTTCTTTAAACTCTCATACAGGCGCCACTGACGAATCTTTTCATGGTGCCCGCTCATCAGAACATCTGGGACAACCATGCCTCGATAATCATAGGGACGTGTGTACTGAGGGTATTCAAGAAGGCCTGAAGAAAAACTATCATCTTGGTGGCTAGACTCCTTGCCAATCACTTCTGGAATCAGGCGTACCGTAGCATCAATCATGGTCATAGCCGCCAACTCTCCACCAGTCAAGACATAGTCCCCCAGGGAAATCTCATCCGTCACCAAGGTCTTAATGCGCTCGTCATACCCCTCGTAGTGACCACAGATAAAGATCAGTTCATCTTCTTTGGCCAAATCCTCAGCATAAGCCTGATCAAACTGCTTTCCAGCAGGATCGAGGAGAATCACGCGCGGATTTTTCTTTTCAATAGCATCAAAGGCATCGAAAATGGGTTGAGCTCGGAGCAACATCCCCTGACCGCCTCCGTAGGGCTCGTCGTCTACATGGCGGGCCTTTTCAGCATTTTCTCGAAAATTATGATACTGGATATCCAAGAGCCCTTTTTCTCGAGCCTTTCCAACGATTGAGTGCTCTAGCGGAGAAAACATCTCTGGAAAGAGGGTTAAAATATCAATTTTCATCGTCTAACCCTTCTAAAATTTCCACATCGACGCGGTTATTTGGAATATCAACATGGAGAACCACTGGTGGGATATAAGGCAATAACAAATCACGCTTGCCTTTTCGCTTAACCACCCAGACATCGTTAGCACCTGGTTGCAGGATTTCTTTGATGGTTCCAATCAAATTATCACCCTCATAGACTTCCAAACCGATAATCTCGTGATAATAAAATTCACCATCGTCTAGATCATTCAAATCTTCCTCAGCGACCTTGAGACTGTATCCTTTGTACTTTTCGATAGCATTGATATGATACATATCTTTGAATTTAATAATGTCAAAGTTCTTCTGTTTACGGTGACTAGCGATAGTCACTGTTTGGACAAACTGATCTTTTTCATCAAACAAGGCCAGCTCAGATCCTTTTTTAAACCGTTCTTCTGCAAAATCTGTCACAGACAAGACTCGCATCTCACCCTGTAACCCTTGCGTATTGACGATTTTCCCAACATTAAAGTAGTTCATCTTGTCTCCTGTAGTCTATTTCTACCCTTTATTTTATCACGTTCCAAGAATTTTCTCAAGTTGGAGGAAGGCGACAACATCTCTACTTCCCTTCAAAAATCCTTCCAAATCATGTTTATGCTGGTAGTTAATGGATGCAATTTGGTCTTTCTCAAAAATAGTCTTGGTAAGGTCAATATGATTAATAGCTCCTATTGCGACGGTGTAGTGAATGATATCAGCCAGTTCTTTTGCTAGTTCCTCGTTCGAATCTTGAACTCCCTCTTTTCTACCAGAACGACCATTCAAAACCTCAGCTACTTCTCCGACTTCCTCTACTAACTTCATAAAGAGACCTTCCTCAGTTCGAGAATACTGGTAATGTTCGAGTAATACTCTTCGAAAATCTCTTCAAACTACGTCAGCTTCACCTTGCCGTACTCCAGTACAGCCTGCGGCTAGCTTCCTAGTTTGCTCTTTGATTTTCATTGAGTATAACTAGTCTTGTAATTGTCTAAACGTTAAATATTTCATATCCTGCTCCTCGCAAAAAAGCGAGACATTCGTCCCGCTCTTCTTATTTTTCATCAATAACGATTCTTACTTTTTTGTCTTCAGTTGGGACAGAGTAGACAATCGTTCTTATCGCAGAAATAGTGCGACCCTTACGACCGATTACACGACCCACATCGCTTTGATCAAGATCCAAATGATATTCCAAAAATTCTGGTGTATCTTCAATCTTGATAGTTAAGGCATCTGGTTGTGAAATCAAGGGTTTCACAATCGCAATAATGAGATTTTCAATCGTATCCATCTGTCAACCTACTTTAAACTTATTTTGAGAATTTAGAATCGTGGAATTTTTTCAATACACCTTCTTTTGAAAGGATGTTACGTACTGTATCTGAAGGTTGAGCTCCATCAGCCAACCATGCAAGAACGCGGTCTTCTTTCAAAGTTACTTGGTTTTCAGCAACAAGTGGGTTGTAAGTTCCAACTGTTTCGATGAAACGTCCGTCACGTGGTGAACGTGAATCTGCTACGTTGATACGGTAGAAAGGTTTTTTCTTAGAACCCATACGAGTCAAACGGATTTTAACTGCCATTTTTAAAGTCTCTTTTCTTATTTTTTATTTCGGTGAAATAGCTGAGCTATTTAGCACATGTTCTATTATAGCAGATTTCTGGCAGGTGTCAAGAAAAAAACTTGACAGACTATAAAATT
>CAURMD010000036.1:0-10934 GCA_963525985.1 uncultured Streptococcus sp.
TTTCTAGCTCTTGTCAAGATAAAAAGTTATTTTTTTGAAAAGTTTCTGCTCATTAGCCAACCGTTTCAATCTTCCAACTATTCCAACCTTTAAACCGTATAGCTCCTTGCTGGTCAGTTCGGTAAACTTTGCTATTGATATCTTCCAGTCGGGTCAAGGTTTCCTGATGGGGTAATTTCGTTCGATTGTTCTTTCCAACTGAAATGAGAGTAAACTCTGGTTTGAGCTGTTCTAAAAAGTCTGAACTTGATGATTTTTTAGAGCCGTGTTGGCTAGCTTTCAAAACATCCACTTCTAGGTCAGGATATTGCCTCAGCAAGTCCCTCTCTCCTTTCTCCTCCAAATTTCCTGTGAAAAGGAAGTTTTTATCCAAGAGTTTCCCATACAAAACCAGGGAATCTTCATGATCTCCATCTCCAATTTTCCTTGGAGATAGGACTTCTAACTGACTTCCAAAAATTGGCCAGTTCTCCCCTACTGTCACACTACGCACCTTGATTTGAGTCGCCTGTAGTTCTGCTACAAATTCCTTCTGTTTCAAACTGCCTTTTGACACTAAAATTCCGCCTACATGGAAAGCCTTGGTCACCTCCAACAAATCTCCAACATGCTCCTTGTCTGTATTGGTCAAAATCAGCTGGTCAATCTTGGCTACTCCTCGACTTTTTAGATAGGGAATCAAGGTTCGCTGGGCATTGCTGGTCGTCGCCTTTTCTTGCCATTTTTCGATTTTCTTATCAGATTCTGCCTTGCCACCTACATCTATGAGAATGGTCTTCCCAGTTACATCCCGTAGGAAAATACTTTCCCCTTGCCCCACATCAAGCAAGGTGATTTCATTTTCCAGTGGATGCTTTGTCAGGAAAAAGAGACCTGTAATCAATAAGCTCAACACTGCTAGCCTTTTAATGTTTTTCCTCAAATCATAGACCAAAGCCAAGGAAATTAACAATAAGATTAAAAGCCATGCATTGGGTTGTCCAAAGACCAGAGGTCTACTTGCCACCTGTGATACCAAGCGAATCATTCCCTCCAACCATTCAAAAATAAAATTAAGCTGAATGACTGGATAGAGAAAGGAAAGGGCAAATAAGATAGACAGGAGCGGTAAGAAGATTAAGTCAAATAGAAAGGAAAAGACAAAGGTCAAAAGGATAGACCAAGGCTGAAATTCTGCAAAATAGAAGGATAAAATGGGCAATATTCCCAAGGAAATGACTAGACTTTCTCTGGCAACAGACTTGAGTCTCTCCTCTTCTTTGCTGGTCATGGTCAGGATAAAAGCATAAGCGCAGGACAAGACTCCTCCTGCTGTCAAGAAAAAGTTTGGCATGACAATAAAGAGGACAAGCACCGTCAAGGCAAAATTATCCAAGCCCTTAACCCCATGTTGAGCCAGTAACTTTTGCAAAAGACTGCGAATAACTGATGCTGAAAATCCTGTCATACCTGCATAGATAAGGGAAAAGGGATAAGTCAGCCATTTCAACTTTTCTTGGGTCAAGCCTAATCGCAAGAGGAGTTTCTTAAATCCGTCCATAAAAAAGCCTACCTGCATACCCGATAAGGCAAAGAGGTGGATAATTCCTAGACTAGAATAAAGTTCATTCATCTCCTCAAAGTCGGTGTCCAGATGTCCTAGTAAGAGTCCTGTCATGTAATTTCGCATAGGATCTGGAAAGTGCGTCTTAATCCAAACCACAGCCTTTCGACGCAAACTGGACAGGTTTTCACCTATATCCCAGCTGCCAACCTTTTGAAGTGACTGGATTTTTTTGATATTGAGAGTCTGGTAAATTCCCTGAGTCTTCAGATAGACTTGGTAGTCAAAGCCTCCAAAATTTCTCTGCCCTTCTGGCTCCGAAAGCTTCCCTTCTAGTTCCAAGTCATGAAGAGCTGTTAAAGCTTGAAAGGCTTCTTTCTCCTCCTCGGACTGGAGTTTATAATAAACTTGAAAAATGCGTCCATCAGACTTGCCACGAAAGGATAGACTGTCACCATTAACTTTGATGGTATCTGGTAAAATCCTCACCTTTTCAACATTACCGACTAAATCTTGACCCGCTTGACTCTGTTGCCAATTTTGAAACAGAAACCAAAATCCAAAGATTCCACAAATTGCTAAAACTTTTCCAGCAGATTTCCAAGGAAATTGGAAAAAAAGACAGACTAGCAGAAAAACAAAGCCCAACAAAGCAAGATAGGATGCAGAAAAAATGGCGTAGTAAAGCCAGAGCAATAGAAAACTCAGGTAAATTAGGGGAATGGGGACGTTCTTAATCCACTGTAACATAGTCTTTTAACTTTTCTATCGTTTTAGCACCAATGCCAGAGACCTTCTTGAGTTCATCAACCGACTTAAATTTCCCATTTGCCTCACGATGGTCGATAATATCCTGAGCTCGTTTTCCTCCCAGACCCTTGACCTGCTTGAGTTCTTCCAGACTGGCCTTGTTGAGATTGACCTTCTTTTCCTTGCTCGTCGAAGAAGCTGTCCCAGAACCTGCCTGCTGACTAGCTGCCTCTTCTCCCTTAGTGGGAACGTAAACCAGAGCCTCATCACTAACTTTCTGAGCTAGATTGAGCGACTTGCTATCTGCTTGTTCTGTCAAACCACCAGCCTTCTGAACGGCATCATTGACCCGACTACCTACTGGCAAGTCATAAATTCCTGGCGATTTGACAGCACCTTTTACATCTACTGTGATTAGATCTTGTTCAACCGATTCTTCCTTCACTTCCTTTTCGGTCGATGAATCCTTGGAAACTGCTGCAACTTCTGCCTGTAAATTCGTTTCTTTTACAGGGGGTAGTGGAGCTGGCTTTAGCAGGAAAAATCCTCCTACAAGCAAGCCCAGACTAGTACAGATGATAATGATTTTATACTCTTTGATTTTCTCGATAATTGCTTCCATATTTTCTCCTCTCTTAGATTATTCGTAAGAGGAAGAAAAAACAGTCGAAAAATTTCTTTTCAACTGCTTATTTATTTGCAAAATAGTCTTCCTTGGTCAAGACATAATGAACTCTTGTCACGATTCGGCCTTTTTCATGCTGGTCCATACAAGCATATGGTTCTACATGTGAAAAACGCATGCCTGATTTTTCCATGACCTTTCCAGATGCAGGATTGTCCTTATCGTGAAGGGCGGTCAACTTGTTCATTCCGATTTTCTCAAAAGCTAGCTCAATCACAGCACGATTGGCTTCTGTCGTCAATCCTTGATTCCAATACTTTTTATTGATAATGTAGCCAATAGCCGCCTTCTTAAGAACAGGATCAATCTTGTGCAAATCAATGGTACCGATAAACTGACCATTGCTTTTTAGTTCTATTCCCCACCGTCCCAAGGGATTGGCCAAGTAGAACTGAGCAATATTATTTTGAGTTTCTTCCAAGCTTTGATTGGTTGGAAAAGTGTAGCGCGTATTTTCTATGTCCGAGGCATACTCAAATATTTCTTCCGCATCGTCCAAGGTTACAGGTCTAAGCAATAAACGATCAGTCTCGACTATGGGATACTGAGCTAGTTTTAAAAAGATTGATTCCATAGGATTCCACCACTTGAAAAGTTTCTAACTAAGATAAGGATATTGAATGAAATATTTAAAAAGCAAATTTATAATTGGCATTGAGATAACTTTAAGTACAAAAGAACTATCCTTCAGATAGAGGTTGAGACTCTAATTCTTCATTCTCTTCATTTTTAATTGGAGCTGGTTCATAAGCTCGAATAATCTGAGCGACAACAGGATGGCGAACCACATCCTTGGCTGAAAAATGAACAAAGTCAATCTGATGGATGTTCTTGAGTTTCTCCTGAGCATCAATCAAACCTGACTTGACATTGCGTGGCAGGTCAATCTGACTGATATCTCCATTGACAATCATCTTAGAATTAAAACCTAAACGAGTCAAAAACATCTTCATCTGCATAATGGTCGTGTTTTGCGCCTCATCAAGAATGACAAAGGCATCATCCAAGGTCCGACCACGCATGTAGGCAAGGGGCGCGATTTCGATAATTTCACGCTCCATGAGACGAGTCGTTTGGTCTTTCCCCAGAATCTGATACAAGGCATCATAAACAGGTCGAAGGTAAGGATCCACCTTTTCCTTAAGATCACCCGGAAGAAATCCAAGACTCTCACCTGCTTCCACTGCTGGACGAGTCAGGATAATCCTCTTGACCTGCCCGCGTTTAAGAGCTGTCACTGCCAAGGTCACTGCAAGGAAGGTCTTCCCTGTTCCTGCAGGTCCGATTCCAAAGGTCACATCATGCTGTTTAACACTATCCACATAAAGCTTTTGACCTAAGGTTTTGACACGAATAGGTTTACCAGTATTGTCCTTGATAATTTCTTCTTCGTAAAGGGCGACAAACTTGTCAATTTCATCATTTTTGACCATGCTAATAGCCGTTACCACATCTGGCGTACCAACTGTCATCCCACGATTTACCAAGACCATCAAAGCCTGAATAACTTGACGGGCTTCCTTACAGGCAGTCTCTTCTCCCAAAACCTGTACAATCTCCGTACGAGCATGAATCACCACATCGAGCTCTTCTTCCATCAAACGAAGATGGCGTTCATTGGAACCAAAAAGATGAAACAGGTCATCTGGATGACTCAGTTGAATGTCTATTGAATGTTCCTTCAAATAAAGAACCTCTCTAATCCTTTTATTTCTTTTTATTATAGCAAAGGGGTGGAGAAATTACTAGCCCAAACCCAGTGAATCATGCTAGTGTTCTAAGTATTCTTGCCAGATGGCGTCAAAGTCTCCTAGGTTAAAAGAGAAACTGGCATGTTCCTCCAAAAAACGACTGACCTCATCAAAATCATCTGTGTGTTTTGGGAAGGCTGATTCTTCAAAAGCGAGGTCTGCCAAGATAGCTTTGGGACTGTTACTTTTAGGATTGCGCTCGGTCATGAGCCAAGTGTAAAATGATTTTCTCATAAGTCTCCCTAGATCAACTCGGTCCCAAACTGGTCTTGCTTGATTTTACCAGCCTTCATCAAGCCGCCAAGTGCTTTCTTGAACTGACCTTTAGAAATGCCAAAGGTTGCCTTGATGTCGTCTGGAGATGACTTATCATTTAAGGTCATGAAACCGCCATTGCTTTCCAAGTAGGTCAAAATCATCTGGGCATCATTTTCCAACATTTCAAAAGAACGTGGTTTGAGGGAGAGGTTCAAGGTACGGTCCACTTCACGGAAACCAATGACACGCGCATCTAATACTTGACCCAAACGTGGCTCTGCATAGCGCTCGCTAGGATGGATAAAGCCAAGCATGTTATTTTCTGGCAGGTAAACAAAGGTTCCTGACAGCTTGAGACGGTATACAATGGCTGGCCAGTTTTGGTTCTGCATGTTGTTGTAGGCAGGACGAGCCAGACGTTGGAAGTCTTCTTGATAGGCCAAGAGTCCCCAGATACGGTCTTTCTTGTCCACTTCAAGACGGATGTAGAGTTGGTCGCCCTTCTTAGGCCAGAGTTCCTTGAGCTCAGGGAGAATATCGAGTGACACAACGATTTCCTTGTCAGGAAGACCTGTATCCACAAAGACACCCAAGTCCTTACGAACCTCTGTGACACGGCCCCAACCAAATTGGTCCTGAGTGGCAGTCACTTCTAAGGTTGTCAAGCGGAGTTTTTGCTTCATATCCGTGTAGGCAAAACCTTTGACCGTATCCCCTACTGTATGTTGACCTTCTTCCTTAGCAAGAGCATAGGTTTGACCATCCTTTTGCACAAAGTAAAAACGGTCATTTTCATCGATGATGAGTCCAACGATAAAACTTGCAAGATTTGTATTCATATTTCCTTCTTTCGAATAAAACTCAGCCAGCAATGCCAACTGAGTTTTTCTGTTTATTTTTAGACTTCCAAAAGTTCTTTCTCTTTGTTGGCAGTCATGTCGTCGATGTGTTTAACAGCATCGTCTGTTACTTTTTGAATATCTTTTTCAAGAGTCTTCAATTCATCTTCAGTGATTTCTTTTGCTTTTTCTTGTTTCTTAGCTTCGTCCATAGCATCACGACGGATATTGCGGACAGCCACTTTAGCATTTTCGCCGACCTTCTTCACTTCTTTAGCAAGGTCACGACGAGTTTCTTCTGTAAGAGCAGGGATAACCAAACGAATAACAGAACCGTCATTAGCTGGTGTGATACCAAGATCAGAAGCGTTCAAGGCACGTTCGATGTCTTTCAATGAAGACTTGTCAAATGGTGTTACCAACAAAACACGCGCTTCTGGAATCGTAATTGAAGCGATTTGGTTAAGAGGAGTTTCGACTCCATAGTATTCTACATGTACACGGTCAAGCAAGCTTGCATTGGCACGACCAGCACGGATACCACCAAATTCACGAGCAAGTGATTGGTGAGACTGGGTCATTCTCTCTTTAGCTTTTTCAATAATTGCGTTAGCCATATTCTTTCTTATTCCTTTTCTTCGATATTATTTGAAACTGTTGTTCCGATATTTTCACCAAATACGACACGTTTGATGTTGCCTGGTTGGTTCATGTTGAAGACAACCAAGTCAATATCGTTATCCATTGAGAGGGTTGAAGCTGTTGAGTCCATGATACGAAGACCTTTATTGATAACGTCACGGTGGGTCAATTCTTCAAACTTAACGGCTGTCTTGTCTTTCTTAGGATCGGCATTGTAAACACCGTCGACGCCATTTTTAGCCATGAGGATGGCATCTGCTTCGATTTCAGCTGCACGAAGAGCCGCTGTTGTATCGGTTGAGAAGTAAGGTGAACCAATTCCGGCACCAAAGATAACGATACGGCCTTTTTCAAGATGACGAAGGGCACGTCCACGGACATAAGGCTCTGCCACTTGTTGCATAGCAATAGCTGTTTGCACACGTGTATCAACCCCAACTTGTTGCAATGAATCTGCCATCACAAGAGCATTCATAACAGTCCCAAGCATTCCTGTGTAATCTGCCTGAACGCGGTCCATTCCTGCTTCTGCAGCAGGTTCACCACGCCAGAGATTTCCTCCACCAATAACAAGGGCAATTTCGATACCTAAGCTATGAACTTCTTGAATCTCTTTTGCGATTGTTTGAACTGTTTGGATATCAATCCCTACGCCACGTTCTCCGGCAAGGGCTTCACCTGATAACTTGATTAAAATACGTTTATACTTGGGATTCGCCATTTTCACTCTCCTTCTTTTATCCTACCTATTTTATCACAATTTCTAAGATTTTTATAGTATCATGAGCAATTCTTTCAAAAAAATTAGACAGTTAAAAATTCCTCTAAGTCAGAAAGAGCACGCTCTGCAATTTTTTCATAACGAGCCTTCTTATCACGGATACGCTCGCCTTCCAACTCCTTGATAATCCCAAAATTGACATTCATTGGTTGGAAATGTTTGCTGTCCGCATGGGTGATGTAATGAGCTAAGCTTCCAATCGCTGTCGTCTCTGGGAAAATAGCCTCGCTTTCTCCCTTAAAAAGACGAGCCGCGTTAATTCCCGCAACCAAGCCTGAAGCCGCTGACTCAACATAGCCTTCCACACCCGTCATCTGACCAGCAAAGAAGAGATTTGGTTGTTTCTTAGAACGGTAGGTCTGTTCAAGAAGATTTGGTGAATCCATATAAGAATTGCGGTGCATGACACCATAACGAACAAACTCAGCATTTTCAAGACCTGGAATCATTTGGAAAACACGCTTTTGTTCTCCCCATTTGAGGTGGGTCTGGAAACCAACAATATTGTAGAGGCTACCAGCTGCATTATCCTGACGAAGTTGCACAACCGCATAAGGTGTTTTAAATTCTCCATCACGAGGTCCTGTGTAGTCGTCTGGATACTCCAGACCGACTGGTTTCATAGGACCATAAAGCATAGTTTTAATGCCACGTTTGGCCATAACTTCGATAGGCATACAGCCTTCAAAGTACTTTTCTTTTTCAAAGGAATTGAGCGGTGCTTCTTCTGCATTGACCAAGGCTTCATGGAAATCCATAAACTCCTGCTTGGTCATGGGAGCGTTGAGATAAGCGGCTTCTCCCTTATCATAACGAGACTTGAGATAAACCTTGCTCATATCGATAGTGTTGACATCGATAATAGGGGCTGCCGCATCGTAGAAATAGAAACCATCGCCGTCATTAAGGGCATGAATCTTCTCAGCCAGGGCATCACTAGTCAAAGGACCAGTAGCGACCACAGTAATAACGTCAGTTGGCAATTCTGTAATTTCATCACGCACCACTTCAATCAAGGGGTGGTTGGCTACTTTTTCGGTCACCATTTGGGAGAAACCATCACGGTCCACCGCAAGAGCTCCTCCTGCAGGAACACGGGTTGCTTCAGCAGATTCCAAGATAACTGAACCCAAGCGACGCATTTCTTCCTTGAGAAGACCAACTGCATTTGTCAGAGCATCTCCACGAAGAGAATTGGAACAAACTAACTCTGCAAAATTGTCTGTTTTGTGCTGGGGTGTTGACTTGACACCACGCATTTCATAAAGTTTAACTGGAATACCACGTTCTGCAATTTGGTAGGCTGCTTCAGAACCTGCCAAGCCAGCACCGATAACATTGATATAAGATTGAGACACGACACTAATACCTCTTTGGGTGGAAACTAAGTCCAAATAAAAACAAGCTACTAGACTATTTGACACCCACAAATCTTTCTAATTTTTTCTTCTACTAGTATAACAAAAAAAGGGAAGAAGGCAAACTTCCCTGTTTAGTCATTTTCTTCCCAGTCGTGGTAGGCCCCGTAGAGCTGACTTTTATTCCACTGGTAAATCTTAGCGACTTCCTTAATAGCTTGATTTTTCTTCACACCTTGCTGGATGCGGGTTTGAATTTCTACGAACAAGTCTTCCTCGTCCTTTTCCTCCACACCCTGACTGGCCCCCTCAACGATGAGAAGACATTCACCCTTGAGTGGCGTTTCAGAGATGCTTTCCAGTAATTCAGAAATTGTACCTCTTTGGTATTCTTCGTAAATTTTTGTCAATTCTCTAACCAAGACGACCGAGCGGTCACCGTAGACTTCTAACATATTTTCCAGCGTATCTGCCACACGATGGGGCGATTCATAGAAAATCTGTGTTTCAGAATAGTCTTTTTTCAAGTCGAAAAATTGCTTTTGCTGACCTGACTTTCTCGGTAAAAAGCCGTAAAAGATATGTGGCTGTGGCGCTAAACCACTGGCAATCAAAGCAGAAATTCCTGCAGAGGCACCCGGAACAGTCACAACCGCAATTTCTTCCTCAATGGCTGCCTTAACCAAATCATGACCAGGGTCTGAGATGCTAGGCAGACCCGCGTCGGATACCTGAGCAATGCTTTGTCCTGCTTTCAGGAAACCAATCAAATCAGGAATCTTTTCCTTGGCATTGTGCTCATGAAAACTGATTTGCTTGGTAGAAATGTCAAAATGCTTGAGCAAAAGACCTGTATTGCGCGTGTCCTCAGCCGCAATCCAGTCCACTTCTTTCAAGGTCTGGATAGCTCGAAAGGTCATATCATCTAGATTGCCAATCGGCGTTGCCACTAGGTACAGCTTGCCATAGGGAGACTGCCCCTTAAAACTTTTTTGAATCTGCATGCCTACTCCCTGTATAACAACTCGTCACAGAACATACATTCCTCATCCTGCTCTCGACGTTGTCCATAAAAATCATTACATACGTGAAAACCATCTTTATAAATTCGACGGACACTTTCACGAACATGCTTAGCCTTGACAGGAGCGTCTGCTTCCACCTCACCCAAGCGTTCGCGCAACTTACTATTTTCCAAGCGAAGAGCTGTATTTTCCTCTACCAGGCTCTTGAGATTTTTCTTGATGGCTTCCACATCGGCCAAGGTTACCAATAACTGTTGGGAAAAATCGTCCAGCGCGTCAAATAATTCTTTTTTGTCCATAAAACAGCCCTTTCCTTTCTTTATCATTCATTTTTGAGTTTATATTTCTTTCAAGACCAGATATTCCATGGCATTTTGAAAGCTGACATTAGCTTGCCACATTTTTCTAGCTTCTAGCAAATCTTGTAGAATCACTCTTACTCTTGCTTGTAGGATATCTTGTCCACAGAGAACTTCAAGAATCCGTAAAACCTGATCTTGTTTTTCCTTGTCATCTGCTAAGTTGGCTAATTTAGCAACTTGCAGATAACTTTCTTTTTTCTTAGCTAATAACCAGGTTAGCAGGCGTTCACTTTCATCGACCAAGGTCCAAAAACTTGCCTGATTAGCCAACTTTTCTGCCTCAGCTCGCGATTGACTAAACTGGGCTAAGAAAGTTGCTTTCTTCTTAACTAGCCCCATTTGTTCTAAGAGCAAGATGAGTTGTTCTTCTTGCTTTTTAAAGTGGAAAATCTGGGTCCGACTGCGGATTGTTGGTAAAATCTTTTCCTCATCGCTGGTCAAGAAGAAAATATAAACCTCACTCTGGGGTTCTTCGATGACCTTGAGCAGAGAATTGGCTGCATTAGGATGCATTTTCTCAGCTTGCTCGATAATAAAGACCTGCTGCTGGTTTTCAATCCCTGCTTGGGAAAACTGCCCCACCAATTCTCGAATACGTTCTGTCTTGATGACCTGATTGACTGGCTTAATCAAGGTAACATCTGGAAACTCTTCCTGTTCAATCAGCTTACAATTTCGGCATTTCTCACATGGTAAAACACCTACTTTATCCGTACAAAAGAGACTTTTAGCCAAAAATTGCGCCATTTCCAAGCTTCCAAAGAAACCTGAAAAGAGATAGGCGTGATTGAGCTGCTCTTGTTCTAGGATACGGACAAAGCGGTCAAACTGGGCTGGTTGCCAAGCCTTTAGTTGATCTTGTTTCATCTTGCCAAGCCCATTCTGTCAAACAAGACAGCCTTGGTAGTTTCCACAACTTGCTCCAAAGGAAAACTAGCAT
>CAURMD010000037.1:0-10260 GCA_963525985.1 uncultured Streptococcus sp.
ATACTATTTTATACTCAATGAAAATCAAAGAGCAAACTAGGAAGCTAGCCGCAGGCTGTACTTGAGTACGGCAAGGCAAAGCTGACGAAGTTTGAATTTGATTTTCGAAGAGTATTAGAAACATTTTATAAAGACCATCAACTCAAACCCTTCATATCGCCTGAACGAGATTTGGATACTTGGCTCCAAAATCCCAAACCCGTTCCCAAACGAAACATGGAATTATTAACAGATGATTTACTAGCAGGAGATATCATGCTACTCTGGAGAATCCAGTTTGGCACTTTTACCACCGAAACTTGGTTTACTAAATACTTTGAGTACACTTATGGTATTGATGCCCCTAAGCATCTAAAAACTCTGGTAGAAAAAGGTTATGCTATCATTGAAACAGCTTTTGATTCACTTGACCATCTGAATGCTACCATGAAAATGAATGTTCTGAAAAGCAAGGGAATTACAGGACTTTCTAAAATGAAGGCTGCAGATTTGAACCAAGCCCTTCATGACCATTTTTCAGAAAAGGAATTGGCAAGTCACTTTTCGATTCGTGGCTACAAATTGACTCCAAAGGGGAGCAGATACTGGAACAATACAAGGGAATTATCGACCGTCATCCAAAGAAGAATCTTTAATCAAGCGACTTTCTGGTTGGCTTCCTCTTAAACTGTCTTGTCACTAACATTTGAAATCCCCTTCCTTTTAGGGTACAATGGTAGAAATGAATTTTTGAGAGGAACAGAATGAAAAAACTAGCAACCCTTCTTTTACTATCCACTGTAGCTCTAGCTGGATGTAGCAACATCCAACGTAGTTTGCGTGGTGATGACTATGTAGATTCTAGCTTGGCTGCTGAGGAAAGCTCCAAAGCAGCAGCCCAATCTGCCAAGGAGTTAAACGATGCTTTAACAAACGAAAACGCCAATTTCCCACAACTATCTAAAGAAGTTGCTGAAGACGAGGCTGAAGTGATTCTCCACACAAGTCAAGGAGATATCCGTATCAAACTCTTCCCTAAACTCGCTCCTCTAGCGGTTGAAAACTTCCTCACTCATGCTAAAGAAGGCTACTATAACGGTATTACCTTCCACCGTGTTATCGATGGCTTCA
Organism: uncultured Streptococcus sp.; assembly: GCA_963525985.1. Taxonomy (GTDB): domain Bacteria; phylum Bacillota; class Bacilli; order Lactobacillales; family Streptococcaceae; genus Streptococcus. The sequence continues at coordinate 1,111 of CAURMD010000037.1, forward strand.
TGGTTCAAACTGGAGATCCAAAAGGGGACGGTACAGGTGGTCAGTCCATCTGGCATGATAAGGACAAGACTAAAGACCATGGAACTGGTTTCAAAAACGAGATTACTCCTTATCTCTATAACATCCGTGGTGCTCTTTCTATGGCTAATACTGGTCAACCAAACACCAACGGTAGCCAATTCTTCATCAACCAAAACTCTACAGATACCTCTGCTAAACTCCCTACAAGCAAGTATCCAAAGAAAATCATCGAAGCCTATAAAGAAGGGGGAAACCCTAGTCTAGATGGCAAACACCCAGTCTTTGGTCAAGTGATTGACGGTATGGATGTTGTAGATAAGATTGCTAAAGCCGAAAAAGATGAAAAAGACAAGCCAACTACTGCTATCACAATCGACAGCATCGAAGTGGTGAAAGACTACGATTTTAAATCTTAAAAACCAAAAAATACAGTATCCACATTCGGTACTGTATTTCTTTTATCCTCATTTTTAAGTTAAATTATTAAAATCCCAGATTTGGTCCATCCAGCCTTCATAGAAGTCTGGTTCGTGACAGACCATAAGGATAGACCCTTTGTATTCTTTGAGAGCACGTTTGAGTTCATCCTTGGCATCCACATCCAAATGGTTGGTCGGCTCGTCCAGCACTAAAACGTTGTTTTCACGATTCATCAAGAGACAGAAACGAACCTTGGCTTGTTCCCCACCTGACAAGACCTGAATTTGGCTTTCAATATGCTTGGTTGTCAAACCACAACGGGCAAGAGCTGCACGAACTTCTGCTTGGTTGAGAGCTGGAAAGGCATTCCAGACAGCTTCAAGAGGAGTTTGGCGATTACCGCCTTCTACTTCCTGTTCAAAATAACCGAGTTCTAGGTAGTCTCCACGTTCCACTTCCCCAGCAATAGGTGGGATAATTCCCAAGAGACTCTTCAAGAGAGTTGTTTTCCCGATACCATTTGCCCCGATGATAGCAACCTTTTGATTGCGTTCAAAGGTAAGATTTAAAGGCTTGGTCAGAGGACGGTCATAACCAATTTGCAAATCCTTGGCTTGGAAAATAAAGCGCCCTGGTGTACGAGCCGGTTTGAAATCAAAGGATGGTTTTGGTTTCTCACTTTGCAGTTCGATAATATCCATCTTATCCAATTTCTTCTGACGAGACATGGCCATGTTTCGTGTTGCAACACGCGCTTTGTTTCGAGCGACAAAGTCCTTGAGGTCTGCAATCTCTTTCTGCTGACGTTCGTAGGCTGCCTCTAGCTGAGATTTCTTCATAGCATAGACTTCTTGGAACTGGTAGTAGTCACCAGAGTAACGCGTCAGCTGTTGATTCTCCACATGGTAGACAATATTGATAACATCATTCAGGAATGGAATATCGTGTGAAATAAGAACAAAGGCATTCTCATAGTTTTGGAGATAGCGCTTGAGCCAGTCAATATGCTCAGCATCCAAGTAGTTGGTCGGCTCATCCAACAGCAAGATATCAGGCTTTTCAAGGAGGAGTTTAGCCAAAAGTACCTTGGTTCTTTGCCCACCTGACAAAGAGGTTACATCCGTATCCATGCCAAAGTCCATGACACCAAGGGCACGCGCTACTTCGTCAATTTTAGCATCTAAAGTATAGAAATCACGACTCTCTAAACGGTCTTGAAGTTCGCCAACTTCTTCCATGAGAGCATCAACATCCGCACCGTCTTCAGCCATTTCCATATAGAGGTCATTGATACGAGCTTCAGCTTTGAAAAGCTCATCAAAGGCTGTACGGAGCACATCACGCACCGACTGGCCTTCAGCAAGGACGGAGTGCTGATCCAAGTAACCTGCAGTCACATATTTGGACCACTCAACCTTCCCTTCATCTGGCAGCATTTTACCAGTCACGATACTCATAAAGGTTGATTTTCCTTCACCATTGGCACCGACCAGACCGATATGTTCTCCCTTGAGGAGACGGAAGGACACATCTTCAAAAATTGCACGGTCACCAAAACCGTGACTCAGATTTTTAACTTCTAAAATACTCATTTTAATTCCTTATCTTGTTTTTATGTAATCGTTTATAGAGGAGCCAAGCCAGATAGCCACCCAAGGTATTGGTCCACAAATCATCAATTTCAAAGACGCGATTAAAATCAAAGAAAAAGTCCAAGACTAACTGCGTACACTCAATTCCAAGACTCACTAGAAAACTGAACAAAATCACTTTTCTTGTCTTACGCAAGTTTGGAAGGAGATAAAGGAGTTGGAAAATCAGAGGAAAAAGCAAGAAGACATTGAGGATATTTTGTAGAAAAATCCAACATAATTGCCCAATGTCACTCACTTCACCCAGTTTCCAGAAAGAATTGAAAGGAGTCAAAAGAAAAACCAGGCGTCCAAGATGCTGAATACCTGGAGTTTCCACCCCCACGGGAGAATGTTCTTGAGGAGTAAAGCAAAAATAGACAATGCAAATGCTATAGAAAATGACTCCCCAGACCAAAACATGATTATAAGTTTTCTTCATCATTAAGGATTGACTGCTGCGACTGCTTTCTGGCGGTCACGTTTCATTGTATTAGAACGCAATTGTCCACAAGCTGCATCAATATCTGTACCGTGCTCTTGACGAACCACACAGTTGACCCCTTTTTTCTTAAGCGTATCATAGAAAGCCATCACGCGCTCTTTGGGACTACGGCTATATTGGTCATGCTCACTAACTGGGTTATAAGGAATCAAGTTTACATAAGACAATTTCTTGATGTTCTTGAGCAATTCAGCCAATTCCAAGGCTTGTTCTACACCGTCATTGACTTCATTGAGCATGATATACTCAAAGGTCACACGACGATTGGTTGTTTCGATATAGTACTCAATAGCAGCAAAGAGTTTTTCAATCGGAAAGGCACGGTTAATCTTCATGATGCTTGAGCGTAATTCATTATTGGGTGCGTGAAGGGAAACGGCAAGATTGACCTGAACTCCTTCATTAGCAAAATCACGAATTTTATGGGCCAAACCTGAGGTTGAAACCGTAATGTGACGAGCTCCGATTGCCATTCCCTTGTCATCATTGATGGTCCGAACGAAGTTCAAGACATTGTTGTAGTTATCAAAGGGCTCACCTATTCCCATGACAACGATATGGCTGACACGCTCGTCCTGACCACGTTCATCGAAGTATTTCTGAACCAGCATGATCTGCGCTACGATTTCCCCATTATTGAGGTCGCGTTGCTTCTTGATCAAACCAGAAGCACAGAAGGTACAACCAATATTACAGCCGACCTGAGTGGTCACACAGACTGACAAACCATAGTGTTGACGCATGAGTACAGTCTCAATCAACATACCATCAGGCAATTCAAAAAGATATTTGACAGTGCCATCAGCAGATTCTTGAACGATACGCTGTTTCAAGGGATTGACCACAAACTGGTCATTGAGCTTAGCAATCAAATCTTTTGAAAGGTTAGTCATTTCTTCAAATGACTGCACACGTTTACGATAGAGCCATTCCCAAATTTGATCAGCACGGAATTTCTTTTCCCCCTGCTCCAATACCCATTCCTGCATGGTTTGACGTGTTAAACTATAAATTGACGGTTTCATTTCTTCTCCTTATTCTCTACTCACTTCTGACGAATGACAAAATGACGTTGTCCCTTGTCCTCTTTCTGAGAATGCTGGTCTTTCTGACGACGTCTATTTTTCTTATCTGCATTCGGTTTTCGTTTGGTTTGAGTCGGTTTCTTTCCTTTTCTAGAAGGTGTTTCTTCTTCCTTCTTACGCATTTTCTTGTCAAATGATGCTCGCTTAGGGGCTTCATTTTCTAGGACAAAATAGGCACAACCATAACTACAATACTCTAAAAGGTAGTCTTGTAAACGACTGATTTTTTCAAGTTTTTCTTCTGTTCGGTCATCCTTATAAAAACCTCGTAGGCGAAGCTGTTCGTTGCTCCAGTCTCCCACGATATAATCAAACTTGGTTAAGACTTCTGAAAAACGCTGATTAAAAGCCGTCACATCAAAGGCATCCTTGATATTTTCCACCAAGGAAAAAGCTATCCCTTCCGTTTCAACCTTGTCCCCGTGTAAATGAAACTCAGGACCAGGAAACTTGTTATAGTTGTATAATTCAGGTGCAATTTCTTTTCGCATAGATATCCTTTTTCCACGATTACTTAATACTTTATTCTACCATAATTTCTAGCAGTTAGCACGTTTCTCATAAAAATGAAAAAAGTCTGACGATTTTGTCAGACCAGAATCATATAACCTTAAAAAGAGAAGAACAATTCTTCCCTCCAACTATCATTATTTAGCAGCTGCGTACAATTCATCTACTTTGTTCCAGTTGATCACTGAGAAGAAAGCTTTGATGTAGTCAGGACGCACGTTGCGGTATTTCACGTAGTAAGCATGTTCCCAAACGTCCAAGCCCAAGATTGGTTTTTTACCTTCTGAGATTGGTGTGTCTTGGTTTGCTGTTGAAGTCACTTCAAGTTTACCTTCTTTGTTGACAACCAACCATGCCCATCCAGAACCGAAACGAGTTGTTGCTGCTGCAGTGAAGGCTGCTTGGAATTCTTCAAATGAACCAAATGTTGCATCGATTGCTGCTGCAAGTTCTGCTGATGGAGCTGTTTTCTCAGGAGTCATCAATTCCCAGAAAAGAGCATGGTTCAAGTGTCCACCACCATTGTTAATAAGCGCTTGACGGATATCAGCTGGGATAGATTCTACATTAGCAAGCAAGGCTTCAAGGTCTTCACCAATTTCAGGGTGTTTTTCAAGAGCTGCATTGGCATTGTTGACATAAGTTTGATGGTGTTTGTCATGGTGCAAGTGCATTGTTTCCGCATCGATGTATGGTTCCAAAGCGTCGTATGCATATGGAAGATCTGGTAAGATAATAGCCATCTGTAATACCTCTTTTTCTTTCTATATGAAAATGATAACGCAAACATTCACTTTTTTCAAGTTTTTTGCTTATAGATAAGGAAATCACTGAAATACATTCTAATAATACTCTTCGAAAATCTCTTCAAACCGTGTCAACGTCGCCTTGCCGTACGTATGGTTACTGACTTCGTCAGTTCTATCCACAACCTCAAAACAGTGTTTTGAGCTGACTTCGTCAGTTCTATCTACAACCTCAAAGCACTGCTTTGAGCAACCTGCGGCTAGTTTCCTAGTTTGCTCTTTGATTTTCATTGAGTATAAAACAAGCAAATTAGCAAGAAACCCATGACAAAATAATAATCTTGACACGGGTTATAGTTTCAAAAATAATTTCAATTTACCTGACTAGCAATCTGTAAGAGTGCCTTTTCAAAAAGGAAACCTTTTTCATAAAGTCCTGTCTTAATCTGATAGTCTGTCTCAATCAAATAGGAAATAGCTTGCTTCAAAAAGCTCAAGGAAAGTCCTCGTGAATCCCTCAACGCAAACTTGATTTGATAGGGATTGGGATTGCGTCCCAGATAACTACCTAAACTACTTGCAATCTGTGATTCTGTTTGCCCAGACTCCGACAAAATTTTCACCTGAGTAAAAGTCCGAAATTGTCCCAGCATGACAGCTATGAGCTTAATTTCGTCTTCCCCTTGCAAGGTCAAGTCTCTAACCAAGTCACGCGCCTGGTCCATCTTTTTAGTCAGAATAAACTGAGTTAAGTCAAAGATATTGTCCTGCAAGGTCTTGGGAATAGCGTTGACAATATCCTCTTCTTCGATAACAGAATCTGCCTTATAGGACTGTAAAAAGAGCAGATTTTTCTGGATTTCGCTAAATTGAAAACCCGACTTGACGAGAAGATTTTCAAAAGAATGATTGGCAAACTGCAGACCTTGTTGCTGGCTCCACTTTTGGAAATACTGGCGCAATTCTTGTTCTTTGGCTTCTACTGCATCAAAAACCTTGGCATCACGCTTCAGTAATTTAACCAATCGCCTTTTGCTATCCAGTTTTCCTTCCGCAAAGATCAACAACTTGGTTGTTGGTGAAGGGTTATCGAGGTATTCCTCAAATGACTTAAGCTCATCATCTGTTAAAAAGCGTTTCTTGGCTGTTGTCATGTCGACAAAATGGTCTAATATCACGATTTTCTCATCCGCAAAGAAAGGAAGGCTGACCAACTCCAGTTCCACATCCTTGTAAACCACTTCTTTCATATCAAAGTAGGCAAAGTTGAGATCAGCAGAATCATAGCCAATCTGTTTCAACACTTGACTCTTCATAACTTCAAACTGACCCTGGTCTGTCCCTGTAAATAGGCTCAAGCTAGGTAAATTTGATAAAGTCAACTTCTGGCTTTCTTCAATAGCTAGCATCTTCTCTCCTTTCTTCTGATTTTTCGATTTAATTTAGTCAATATAGCGCAATTTCCCACGGAAATCTTCTAAGCTTTCGTACCCTTTTTCCGCCATGATTCCTTTCAGTTCATTGGTAATACGTTCAAAAGCACCGACGCCTTCTTTGTGAAGGGTGGTTCCCACCTGTACCATACTAGCACCACAGAGGATGTGTTCAAAGGCATCTCGACCAGTCAGAACGCCACCTGTTCCTATGATTTGGATTTTAGGATTTAAGCGTTGGTAGAAAGCATGAACATTGGCTAGAGCAGTCGGTTTGATATACTCGCCACCAATGCCACCGAAACCATTCTTAGGACGGATAACAACAGACTCATCTTCTATATAAAGGCCGTTTCCGATAGAGTTGACGCAGTTGACAAACTTAAGAGGATACTTATTGAAAATAGCTGCCGCTTGGTCAAAGTGAACAATATCAAAATATGGTGGCAATTTAATTCCAAGAGGTTTGGTGAAGTAGGCAAACACCTCTGCCAAAATCCGGTCTGTTGTCTCAAAATCATAGGCAATCTGAGGTTTACCTGGAACATTTGGACAGGAGAGGTTTAGCTCAGTCAGACCACGAAACTCACTCTCTTGGACTTTTTTCAAGATAGTATGGGTTTCATCTGGAGACATTCCAACTAGAGATAGGAAGAAAGTTCGGTTTGGCTCTTTTTCCTGCAGGTCCAAAAGATAGTCCAAATAATAGTCTAAGCCATTATTTGGCAAGCCCATAGAGTTGATAGAACCAAGTGGAACATCTTGATAGCGTGGCTCAGGATTTCCCTGACGAAAGTCCAAGGTCGCTGTCTTTGTCACAAAAGTTCCTGCCGCTGAGTTTTTAACCCCTTCTAACTCCTCTATCGTCATACAAGCCACACCCGCTGCATTCATCAAACAATTGTCAAACTCAAAACCAGCAATTTGTGTTTTCGTTGATACCATGATTCTGATCCTCCAGATTCCTTTTATTGCTAATATTATATCACATTTTCAGATTTTCTCTTTGAGAAAGATATTTCAAAGAAAAAGGTTCGTTTTTTATCTACTTTCAAAAAATCCCAAAAACTAAATTGAAAGAATTTTTAGAAAATTTTTGTTTTTTCTCTTTACAGTTAAAAAAAATTCTGCTATAATGACACACATAATTAAATTAGAATTTAAGGAGAACGATATGACATCTGCTAAAGAATATATCCAAAGCGTGTTTGAAACTGTAAAAGCTCGTAACGGGCACGAGGCTGAATTCCTCCAAGCTGTTGAAGAATTTTTCAACACTTTGGAACCTGTATTTGAAAAACACCCTGAGTATATCGAAGAAAATATCTTGGCACGTATCACTGAGCCAGAACGCGTGATTTCTTTCCGTGTTCCTTGGGTTGACCGTGATGGAAACATTCAAGTAAACCGTGGTTACCGTGTTCAATTCAACTCAGCTGTTGGACCATACAAAGGCGGACTTCGTTTCCACCCAACTGTAAACCAAGGGATTTTGAAATTCCTCGGATTTGAACAAATCTTCAAAAACGTCTTGACTGGACTTCCAATCGGTGGAGGTAAAGGTGGATCAGACTTCGATCCTAAAGGTAAAACAGATGCTGAAGTGATGCGCTTCTGCCAAAGCTTCATGACTGAATTGCAAAAACACATCGGACCATCACTTGACGTACCTGCTGGTGATATCGGTGTTGGTGGACGTGAGATTGGTTACCTTTACGGTCAATACAAACGCCTTAACCAATTTGATGCTGGTGTCTTGACTGGTAAACCTCTTGGATTTGGTGGTAGCTTAATTCGTCCAGAAGCAACTGGTTATGGTTTGGTTTACTACACTGAAGAAATGCTCAAAGCTAACGGCAACAGCTTTGCTGGTAAGAAAGTGGTTATTTCAGGTTCTGGTAACGTAGCCCAATACGCTCTTCAAAAAGCGACTGAACTTGGTGCAACTGTTATCTCTGTTTCTGACTCAAATGGTTATGTCATCGATGAAAATGGTATCGACTTCGATCTTTTGGTTGATGTTAAAGAAAAACGTCGCGCTCGTTTGACTGAGTATGCAGCTGAAAAAGCAACTGCTACTTATCATGAAGGTTCTGTATGGACTTACGCTGGAAACTATGACATCGCTCTTCCATGTGCGACTCAAAACGAAATCAACGGTGAAGCAGCTAAACGTTTGGTTGCTCAAGGCGTGATCTGTGTATCTGAAGGTGCCAACATGCCAAGCGACCTTGATGCCATCAAAGTCTACAAAGAAAATGGTATCTTCTACGGACCTGCCAAAGCTGCCAACGCTGGTGGTGTAGCCGTTTCAGCTCTTGAAATGAGCCAAAATAGCCTTCGCCTCTCATGGACTCGTGAAGAAGTTGATGGACGTCTCAAAGACATCATGACAAACATCTTCAACACAGCTAAAACAACTTCAGAAACATATGGTCTTGATAAAGACTACCTTGCAGGAGCAAACATTGCTGCCTTTGAAAATGTAGCAAATGCTATGATTGCACAAGGTATTGTTTAATATTCATTTGCTTAATCCTCAATCGCTACGATTGGGGATTTTTAGCTTGAATTAAATAGTTGGAAAATTATTTACTCGCCCCCTTTTTTGCCCCTTTTTAAACCAAAATAAAAACCGCTACTCCTAAGAATAGCGGTTTAATCATGTTTTTAAGCTACTAATGTAGTCGCTCTATTATTTGGCGTTTTTTCTTTTAAAGACTTTTTGCCCAGTTTAACTTCTTAAGAAAGCCAAATGATATTCTCCATTCAATTTAACTGCTACTTTCTCATGGATAG
>CAURMD010000038.1:0-10120 GCA_963525985.1 uncultured Streptococcus sp.
TAAAGTCTTCTACCAGGACCACTTCAAATCCCCATTCAGAGAGCATTTTCCCGACTTGTTGACGAATGACCTGATCATCTTCTACTAATAAAATCTTGTGCATGCGCTTCTCCTTTTCTATTATTATAACAGATTTTTCTATGCTAGAAGGTCTGAAACTGAATTTGAAGCAGCTTGTTTTTAGCCAGCAGATATAGGCAAGCCGACTAGCTAATTTGAGGGAAATTTGATAAGATAAATAAAAAGAAAGGAGCTATTATGGTCAATATTTTTGATTATCTGAAAGATGTCGCACACGATTCCTTTTACGACCTTCCTTTAAATGAATTAGATATTCTAGCCTTAACAGAAATCACCTACCTCTCCTTTGATAATCTGGTCTCCACAGCTCCTCAGCGACTTTTAGACCTAGCTCCTCAGGTTCCAAGGGAGCCTAACATGTTGACCAGCAAAAATCGCCTCCAGCTATTGGATGAGCTATCTCAACACAAGCGCTTCAAAAATTGCAAACTCTCCCATTTTATCAACGACATCGACCCTGAACTGCAAAAACAATTTGCGGCTATGACCTACCGCCTCACTCTCGATACCTATCTGATTGTCTTTCGTGGGACTGATGACAGTATCATTGGCTGGAAGGAAGATTTTCACCTGACCTATATGAAGGAAATTCCTGCTCAAAAGCACGCCCTCCGCTATTTAAAGAACTTTTTTGCCCACCATCCTAAGCAAAAGGTCATTCTGGCTGGGCATTCCAAGGGAGGAAATCTAGCCATCTATGCTGCTAGTCAAATTGAGCAAAACTTGCAAAATCAAATCACAGCTGTTTATACCTTTGATGCGCCTGGTCTCCATAAAAAACTGACACAAACCGAGGGCTATCAAAGGATAATGGATAGAACCAAGGTCTTCATCCCACAAGGTTCCATCATCGGTATGATGTTGGAAATTCCGGCCCACCAAATCATCGTGCACAGCACTTGCCTTAGGTGGTATCGCCCAGCACGATACCTTTAGTTGGCATATTGAGGACAAGCACTTCGTCCAACTGGATAAGACCAACAGTGATAGCCAACAAGTAGACACAACCTTCAAAGAATGGGTAGCGACAGTCCCTGACGAAGAACTCCAGCTCTACTTCGATCTCTTCTTTGGCACCATTCTTGATGCTGGTATTACTTCTATCAATGACTTGGCTTCCTTAAAGGCGATTGAACACATTCATCATCTCTTTGTCCAAGCACAATCCCTCACTCCAGAAGAAAGAGAAACTATGGGACGTCTTACCCAGTTATTGATTGATACCCGTTACCAAGCCTGGAAGAATAGATAAAAAGCTTATGATAAGGTTTTTGCCTTTTCATAAGCTTTTCTTGTTTTAAAGAAAAAATTACTCCTTCATTTGACTCCCTGCATCGGCCACAACTTGCTCTAAACTGGTCTGACCAAGTTCAGCCTCCATAGCAAGCTGGATTCTCTCCAATTTTTGATCCAAAACATCATGAATATGAGCTCCAACTGGGCAATTTGGATTTGGATTGTCATGGAAACTGAAGAGTTGACCTGTCTTACCAAGACACTCAACCGCCTGATAAACGTCTAACAGACTAATGTCTTTGAGATCCTTAACAATCTCTGTCCCGCCTGTTCCACGCGCTACTGAAATCAGCTCTGCCTTCTTCAACTGGGACAAGGTTTTTCTGATAATGACAGGATTGACCCCGACACTAGCAGCCAGAAAATCACTGGTCACCTTGCTTTCCTTCCCCTTGAGGGCAATGATTATTAGCATATGAGTCGCAATGGTAAATCTACTTGGAATTTGCATCCTCTTCTCCTTTTTACGAGGCTCCCCTGCCTCTACTCTTCTTTTTCTATTATTATACCCTTTTTAGTTGTAATGTCAATCGTTACCACTTTTCAACCAGGCATCTAATTCCCTATCATAGCCCTCTTTCTGGGCCAATTCTCTCAGAAATTCCTGATGATGAGTATGGTGGATACCATTGACCAGACTTTCATAGTAAACCTCAAAATAGGGAAGTTTGAGGTCTTTAGCTAGCTGCAATTCAGCTGCCACATCGTAGTCTACCCGTCGGAAGTCCATATCTACCAAGCCCTTGTCATCAAACTCTAAAATCATATACTGGGCCCGCAAGTCCTTCCGCAACTGGGCATCCAAAAAGAAAGGTTGCCCAATCGAACCCGGATTGACAATCAATTGCCCACCAGTCCCGTAACGAAGCAACTGCTGGTGAATATGACCATAAACAGCAATATCACAAGGCGGATTGGTCACCAAGCGGTCAAAATCCTCTTGCGCTCCAGTATGAATCAACTCTCTCCCCCAGTTCTTATCAGGAAGATGGTGGCTAATTCCTACCGTCAAATCACCAAACTGACGATGAATCTGGAGTGGTTGATTGTGGAGCAGTTCAATTTCTTCTAGGGAAATTTCCTCTAAAACATACTGGCACTGACGCAATAGATAGCGTTGGCTGGGACGAGTCTTATCCAATTCCTTGCGGACACCATGCCACAGACTATCTTCCCAGTTTCCCAAAACTCTAGCCGTAATCGGTAGATCAGCCAACAAGTCCAAAATCCTTCTACGACCTGTCCCTGGCATGAGAATGTCTCCCAAAAGCCAGTATTCATCCACTCCTAGCTGCCGAGTATCTGCCAAAACAGCCTCCAAGGCGGTGGTATTCCCATGAATATCTGAAAGAAGAGCTATTTTCGTCATATCCATCTCCTCGTTTTTTCTCTTGCAATAAGTATAACATAAAAAGTCACAGCTAGAGAAATCTAGCTTTTTTTGATATACTAGATAAAGATATTAGACAAGAGGAAACGAATGACCCCGAATAAAGAAGACTATCTAAAATGTATTTATGAAATTGGCACAGACCTGCATAAAATCACCAACAAGGAAATTGCGGCTCGCATGCAAGTCTCTCCCCCTGCCGTAACTGAAATGATTAAACGGATGAAGAGTGAAAACCTCATCCTAAAGGACAAGGAAGCTGGCTATCTACTGACGGACCTTGGACTCAAACTAGTCTCAGAGCTCTACCGTAAGCATCGCTTGATTGAAGTTTTTCTAGTCCATCATTTAGACTATACTAGTGACCAGATTCACGAGGAAGCCGAGGTCTTGGAACATACTGTCTCTGACCTGTTCGTGGAAAGATTGGATAAATTGCTAGGTTTCCCTAAAACCTGTCCCCACGGAGGAACCATTCCTGCCAAGGGAGAACTCCTAGTTGAAATCAATAACCTGCCACTAGCTGACATCAAGGAAGCTGGCTCCTATCGCCTAACTCGGGTGCACGATAGTTTTGACATTCTCAGTTATCTTGACAAGCACTCACTCCACATCGGTGACCAGCTCCAAGTCAAGCAGTTTGATGGCTTCAGCAATACCTTCACTATCCTTAGTAAAGACGAGGATTTACAAGTGAATATGGACATTGCAAAACAACTCTATGTCGAAAAAATCAACTAATTTCTCAAGTCCCCTACCACCCCTGAAAATCTTATTTTCAGGGTTTTCTTATCTATTTTTTATATCAAAAATAGGAGCAAACGCTTTCATACTCCAACTAAATATTATATAATAATTATAGAAAACATTACGTCACTAACAGATGAAAAAAGGAGGGCTTATCATGAAAAACATCATCTTCATCAAAACTATTCAACTCCTTGTCATTGATGGAATTATGCTGGCATTTTTAACATTTAAAGAGGGGCTTACTTGGGATTGGATTTTAATTTATAGCGGTTGGCTCATTTTCTTTCATCCTGTGCTATTGACCTATCTTTCTAACCAACTTTGTGACCACTTTAGTCAACTCTATTCCCAGATTAGACCGCGATTCTGGCGTTTTGCCTTACAAATCCTCCTATGGGATAGTCTGATGATTCTCTCCTTGCTGTTTTTAAGTGGTGTCCCACTTTTCCTTCAGGGAACTCTCCTCATCCTAGGACATTTCATCCCTTCCTATCGCACTTGCCAAAGCCTGAAAAGAGACTTCCCCCAAGCCTATCAAGAACAGATTTCATTTTGGAGTATTTTGTAATAGATAAGAAAAACCAAGCCAGCTGGGCTTGGTCTTTCTTATCTATTTTTAGTATCAAGGATAATGGTAACTGGCCCGTCATTGACCAGCTCAACCTGCATATCCGCTCCAAAGATGCCTGTCTGAACAGGCACTTCTTGCGCTAGTTTTTGATTGAAAGCGTCATAGAAATCTGATGCTATATCAGGCTTGGCTGCGCCTGTAAAGGCTGGTCGATTGCCTTTCTTAGTATCCGCAAAGAGGGTAAACTGAGAAATAGAGAGGATTTCTCCTTCAATATCTTTGACAGACAGGTTCATCTTGCCTTCTGCGTCTGAAAAAATCCGCATGTTGACAAGCTTTCTCACAGCATAGTCCAAATCTTCCTCTTGGTCCTCTGGTCCAACACCAACCAGCAATAAGAGTCCCTGATTGATTTTCCCCTGAACCTGACCTTCGATACTCACTTGGGCTTTTTTAACCCGTTGGATAATGATTTTCATAATAGCCTTTCTAGTAAGAGCTAGGACAATTAGCCGTTGGTTCGTTTGACAGAATAAACCTCTGGTACGCTCTTAATCTTGTCCACAACTGAAGTCAGTGTCGAGAGGTTGGCAATGCCGAAGGACACATGGATATTAGCAAACTTCATATCCTTGGTTGGTTGAGCGTTGACTGTTGAGATATTCTTGGTTGTGTTGGAAAGAACTTGCAGCACATCGTTTAAGAGGCCTGTACGGTTTAGGCCATAAATATCGATATGGGCCATATACTCCTTATTTGAGCTAGAGTACTGGTCTTCCCATTCTACATCAAGGAGACGTTGCTCGTAGTTTTCTTGGGCACGCAGATTCATACAGTCCACACGGTGAATAGCCACACCACGCCCCTTGGTAATGTAGCCAACAATATCATCACCAGGAACAGGATTACAACACTTAGCAATCCGCACTAGGAGACCTGAGGCACCTTCAATGACCACTCCACCCTCATGCTTAACCTTGAGGGTTTCTTTGTTTTCAACCTTGACCTCGCCACCTTTGACAAGTTCTTCTGCCTCAGCCTTGGCCTTGGCACGTTCTTCCTCACGACGTTCCTTTTCAGTCAGACGGTTAAAGACAGTAATAGCTCCAATTTCTCCAAAACCAATAGCCGCAAAGAGGGATTCTTCTGTCTTGTAGCTGGTCTTTTGCAGAACTTGGTCCATATGACGCTTGTCCATGAATTTATTGGCTACATAGCCGTTTTCTTGGAACTGGGCCATCAACATCTCACGACCCTTGTTAACAGACAATTCCTTATCTTGATTTTTAAAGAATTGGCGAATCTTGTTACGCGCCTTGCTGGTCTTGACCATATTGAGCCAGTCACGGCTCGGTCCAAAGGAGTTCGGGTTGGTGACAATTTCAACCTGATCCCCTGTCTTGAGCTTGGTTGTCAGTGGAACCATGCGACCATTGACCTTGGCACCAGTTGCTTTTTCACCGACCTTGGTATGGATTTCGTAGGCAAAATCAATCGGTCCTGAATCTTTGGGAAGGGAACGGACAGCTCCATCTGGGGTAAAGACGTAAATCTCCTCTGCCAGATAGTTTTCCTTGACTGAATCAACAAATTCCTTAGCATCATCAGCCTGGTCTTGGAGCTCCATCATCTCCTTGATCCAGTTCATTCCAATGGCTGATTCCTTGCTGTTAACCTGCCCCTTAACGCCTTTCTTATAAGCCCAGTGAGCCGCAACCCCGTACTCAGCCACCTCGTGCATGGCCTTGGTCCGAATTTGGAATTCAATCGGCCCTTTTGGCCCATAAACTGTCGTATGGATAGACTGGTAACCATTAGCCTTGCGGTTAGCGATATAGTCTTTAAAGCGACCAGGCATGGGTTTCCAAAGCTCATGCACATAACCAAGCATGGCATAAACATCACTTTGGGTATCTAAAATACAACGAATGGCAATCAGGTCATAGATTTCCTCAAACCGTTTTCTCTTATCCTGCATTTTGCGGAAAATCGAGTAAATATGTTTGGGACGACCATAAATCTTCCCTTTCAAGTGACGTTCTGTCGTATAGTTTTCTAATTTTGTGACTACCTCATCCACCAAGGCTTCACGCTCTCTGCGCTTTTCCTTCATCATATGGGTAATCTTGTAAAACTCCGTTGGGTTGAGATAACGGAAAGATAGGTCTTCCAATTCCCATTTGACACTGGAAATCCCCAGACGGTGAGCAAGTGGGGCGTAGATTTCCATGGTTTCTTTAGAAATGCGCTCTTGCTTGTCTTTTCGAAGGTGTTTAAGCGTCCGCATATTGTGCAAGCGGTCAGACAGTTTGACCAAAATAACGCGGATGTCCTCAGACATGGCCATGAGCATCTTACGATGATTTTCCGCTAATTGCTCCTCGATAGATTTGTACTCGACCTTCCCAAGTTTGGTAACCCCATCTACGATTACCCGCACATCAGGACCAAACTCTCTTTCCAAATCGTCCAAGGTCGCATCAGTATCTTCCACCACATCATGCAAGAAACCACAAGCTACCGTTACGGCATCCAGCTTGAGTTTGGCTAAAATACCTGCCACTTGGATAGGGTGAATGATATACGGCTCGCCTGATTTGCGGTATTGACCACTATGGCATTCCACCGCATAGACCAAGGCCTTATGGACAAAATGGACATCCTCTTCCGTTAAATATTCTTTGGTTAAAGCGACAACTTCTTCGCCTGTTAAATTCACTTCTTTTGGCATCTCTACTCTCCAATTCTTCCTACCATTTTATCACTTTTTTAAGAATATGAAAACTAGATTGGAACAGAATAAGAAAAAAATAATTCAGAATTGCTTGACAATTCTGAATTATTAGTCTATAATATATTACGAAGTTAGATTTTAAACTTAGGTGATAGAAGGAGAGATAGAAGAACGGAAACCATATTGTAACCGAAAGACTTTCTGACTTCCCCAATTCCATTGAAGATACGAAAGATAAACGGTGGAACTCGTGTAACATACACTGGTACCTTGACTGGATTTTAGAATTAAAATCCTCAAGATACTTTCTTTTATCCTTTAGTTTATAAGGAGAACACCTATGAAAAAAACTGCTATTTCTATCTTTGCTCTCCTAGTGTTAGGAGTTAGCTGCCTGTTCCTATTCAGCCAGCAAAGTTATAAAAAAACAGTCGTTCAATACTATGCTAACGACCAGAACCTGCCCAATAGGATAACTCATAGTGAATATAGCGATAAACGAGAAGCCAACTACGGTGGCACTCTAAATATCACATCTATCAAACAAGCTAATGACGGAGTTTATGCAACCTATGAAGG
Organism: uncultured Streptococcus sp.; assembly: GCA_963525985.1. Classification (GTDB taxonomy): domain Bacteria; phylum Bacillota; class Bacilli; order Lactobacillales; family Streptococcaceae; genus Streptococcus. The sequence goes on from CAURMD010000038.1 coordinate 7,402, forward strand.
GCAATTGACACCTCTCCAATAGTGATAAATTGATAACCAGCCTGTCTTCATCTAGTCATGCTGGTTTTTAAGTTCATTCTAAATCCTTACCTATTCTTCCTAACTGTGCTATACTTATCTTAGTACATTCTTTGAGATTGGAGCCAATATGAAAATCCATAAAACCGTGAATCCTGTTGCCTATGAAAACACCTATTACCTAGAAGGCGAAAAGCACCTTATCGTAGTAGATCCTGGCAGCCATTGGGAAGCCATTCGTCAGACAATAAAGAACATCAACAAACCGATCTGCGCTATTCTCTTGACCCATGCCCATTATGACCATATCATGAGTCTGGACTTAGTTCGCGAAACTTTTGGCAATCCTCCTGTCTATATCGCAGAGAGCGAAGCCAGCTGGCTCTATACTCCTGTCGATAATCTCTCTGGACTTCCACGCCACGATGATATGGCAGATGTGGTCGCAAAACCTGCAGAACACACTTTTATCTTTCACAAAGAATACCAACTAGAGGAATTTCGTTTCACTGTCTTGCCAACACCAGGTCACTCTATCGGTGGTGTTTCTATCGTCTTCCCTAATGCCCACCTAGTCTTGACGGGAGATGCTCTTTTCCGAGAAACCATCGGACGGACAGACCTTCCAACTGGTAGTATGGAGCAACTCCTTCATAGTATCCAGACCCAACTCTTCACCCTACCAAACTACGATGTCTATCCAGGACATGGTCCAGCTACGACCATCGCCCATGAAAAGACCTTCAATCCTTTTTTCTAGCAAGATGATGATTATGTATATCGCAATTTAATACTCAATGAAAATCAAAGAGCAAACTAGACAGCTAGCCACAGGTTGCTCAAAGCACCGCTTTGAGTTTGCAGATAAAGCTGACGTGGTTGAAGAGATTTTCGAAGAGTATAAGTACACTATCCAACAAGTCTTTCCATTATAAAAGGCATCCTATCAAGGTTTTCACACCTGATTGGATGCCTTTTTTCTGATGACTAGATTTTTTACATTACCAAATAATCACGCGCTCTTCTGGTGAACGCCACATTCCGTCGCCTTCTTTGACATCATAGGTTGTAAAGAAATCATCGAAGTTTGGTACTTGTACATTGACACGGAGTTTGGCTGGTGCGTGCACATCGACGCTAGCCAAAAGTTTCATAAATTCTGGACGACCTTTCATGCGCCAGATGCGACCGAAGTTGTAGAAGAATTCTTCTGCTGAGAAGTCTGGTTCTCTCTTAGCTGCTTCAAGCGCTGCAGCGATTCCTCCCAAGTCAGCCACATTTTCTGATACAGTCAATTTACCGTTGATGGTTGCTCCATAAGAATCCTGTCCATCAAATTGGTCAATGACTTTTTGTGTTTTCTCCTTGAAGGCAGCATAGTCGCTCTCTGTCCACCAATCCTTGAGGCTACCATTTTCATCGAAGGAAGCTCCGTTGGTATCAAAGGCGTGAGAAATTTCATGGGCAATAACCGCCCCGATACCCCCGTAGTTAGCAGAAGATGACTGATGCAAGTCATAGAAAGGAGCCTGTAAAATAGCCGCTGGGAAAACAATCAGATTCTTCTGTGGATTGTAGTAGGCATTGACCATATGAGCAGGCATGCCCCACTCCTTGTAGTCTACAGGCTGGTTCCACTTGCTCCAACTGTGTTTGATTTCCACACGCGCAAAGGCTAGAGCATTGTCAAAAAGACTAGCATTCTCATTTACTACTTTGTCCTTATAACGTTCTGGCAATTCTTCTGGGTAACCGATGTAAGGCTTGATGACATTGAGTTTGACGATGGCCTTGTCACGAGTTTCAGGAGTCAGCCAGTCATTTTTAGCCAAGCGTTCCTTATAGACATCAATCATAGTTGCCACTTTTTTCTCCACGTCCGCCTTGGCCTCTGGAGAGAATTTTTCATGGGCATACCAGAGACCCAAGGCTTGTTTGAAAGGACCTTGTGCTAGCTGGTAGGCTGCCTTGACCTTGTCTTTGGCTTCTGGAACTCCTGAAAGCGCACGGCTATAAGCACCTGACAAGACACGGATTTCTTCTGTTAAATAGCTGGTTGAAAGATTAACAACACTTAAAATTAAGGTTGCCTTGAGGAAAGGCCAGGCCTCTTCACTATAGAATTGGTCTGCTGCTTGCCAGAAACGTTCTTCGTCTACGATAACCTTGTCTGGCACTTGTCCAAGAACGGCTTGGAAGAAGTCATCCAAGGGTAGGGCAGGTGCGAATTTCTTGAAATCTTCGTAAGCATATGGGTGGTAGAGCTTGGCATATTCTGAACTTTCTTCATTAGAAAGCACCACTGCTGCAACGCGGCGGTCCAATTCTAGTCTTTTCTCTAGCAAGTCTTCAATTTCTTCATCAGAGAAATCATAAGCCTTGAGAAGATTTACGCTGCTTTCTTTCCAAAGAGTCAAAAGCTCTTCACGCTGAGGATGGTCTTCAGCATAGTAGGTCGTATCTGGAAGGATCGTGCTTGGAGCGCTAGCCCATAGAACATTGATTCTAGCATCCATAAAGTCTGGCGATACACCAAAAGGAAGGAAGTTTGGTTTACCAGCAAGCTCAAACTCTGCTAGTTTAGCTGTAAAATCCGCAAAAGTCTCCAATTCTTGGAATTCTTTAAGAAGTGGTAAGACAGGTGTAATACCGTCAGCTTCTCTCTTGTCAAAATCACGAACTAGGCGGTGGTATTTGACAA
>CAURMD010000039.1:0-10001 GCA_963525985.1 uncultured Streptococcus sp.
AACTAAATCCTTCGGATAAATTAATTGTCTAACTTTTTGGGGTCAGTACAGAAAAAACTTGATATTGTGCGTTTTATTATGGAAAGATTCCCTTCATTTTCTACTGAAATTGAGTTTTTGCCCAGGATCACTCTATTTGAAATATACATAGAAAAACCGCATAATTCTTAAAATAAACTGAAATCTAGTGAAAATGTACGGTAAACAATTGAAAAACTAGTCTATAAAGTGGTACAATAGTAGAAAAATACTATAGTAAGAGTCTATCTTATTTAGCAAAAATTACAGAAATGAATGGTTTTTCTTGATGAAACAGAGAAAAGAATTGTACCTCTTTCTTGGTCGGACAGCCTTGTATTTTCTTATCTTTCTAGGGCTGCTTTACTTCTTTAGCTATCTTGGTCAGGGTCAAGGAAGCTTTATCTATAATGAATTTTAACTTGAAGGAGAATCCCTATTGTGTCAAATAAACCAATAGCAGATATGATTGAAACCATTGAGCATTTTGCTCAGACACAGCCTAGCTATCCTGTTTATAATGTTTTGGGGCAGGAACACACTTATGGCGATTTGAAGGCTGATTCGGATAGTTTAGCTGCAGCCATTGACCAACTAGGCTTGCCTGAGAAGTCTCCTGTGGTCGTTTTTGGTGGCCAAGAATATGAAATGTTGGCAACTTTTGTAGCCTTGACTAAGTCAGGACATGCCTACATTCCCATTGACAGTCATTCGGCCTTGGAGCGAGTTTCGGCTATTTTAGAAGTAGCGGAGCCAAGTTTGATTATTGCCATTTCAGACTTTCCAGTGGAGCAGGTTTCTACACCGATGATGAATCTAGCTCAGGTTCAAGAAGCCTTTGCTCAAGGGAATAACTATGAAATCACGCATCCAGTCAAGGGCGATGATAATTACTATATCATCTTTACTTCTGGTACGACTGGTAAGCCAAAGGGAGTGCAGATTTCCCATGATAACCTCCTCAGCTTTACCAATTGGATGATTACGGACAAGGAATTTGCGACGCCAAGTCGTCCGCAAATGCTGGCTCAGCCACCTTATTCTTTTGATCTGTCTGTCATGTACTGGGCTCCGACCTTGGCATTAGGTGGTACGCTCTTTGCTCTTCCTTCAGCTATTACTCAAGACTTTAAGCAACTCTTTGCGACCATCTTTTCATTGCCAATCGCTATCTGGACATCAACCCCTTCTTTTGCGGATATGGCCATGTTGTCTGAAGACTTCAACAGTGAGAAAATGCCTGGTATCACTCATTTTTACTTTGATGGCGAAGAATTGACGGTTAAAACGGCTCAAAAACTACGCGAGCGTTTCCCAAATGCCCGTATTATCAATGCCTATGGTCCAACAGAAGCGACAGTGGCTCTGTCAGCTGTTGCTGTGACAGACGAGATGTTGGCGACTCTCAAACGCCTACCAATCGGCTATACCAAGGCTGATTCTCCAACCTTTATCATTGACGAGGAAGGCAATAAACTGCCAAATGGCGAACAGGGAGAAATCATTGTTTCTGGACCAGCTGTTTCAAAAGGATATATGAACAATCCTGAAAAAACGGCAGAAGCCTTCTTTGAGTTTGAAGGTCTACCAGCCTACCATACAGGAGATGTGGGAACTATGACAGATGAAGGCTTACTTCTCTACGGCGGACGCATGGACTTCCAAATTAAGTTCAACGGTTACCGCATTGAGTTAGAAGATGTCTCTCAAAATCTTAATAAGTCTCGCTATATCGAGTCTGCTGTCGCAGTTCCACGTTATAACAAGGACCACAAGGTGCAAAATCTATTGGCTTATGTCATCTTGAAAGACGGTGTTCGTGAGCAGTTTGAGCGAGATATTGATATTACCAAGGCTATCAAGGAAGATTTAACAGATATCATGATGTCCTACATGATGCCGTCTAAATTCCTTTATCGAGACAGTTTGCCACTGACTCCAAATGGAAAAATTGACATCAAAGGATTGATTAACGAGGTGAATAAGAGATGATGGAGTTCTTTCAACAGCTTCCTCATTTAGAGCCATACGGCAATCCTCAGTATTTTGTCTATGTGATTGCTGCAACCTTGCCCATCTTTATCGGTCTCTTTTTCAAGAAACGCTTTACTTGGTATGAAGTGCTGGTTAGTCTCTTCTTTATCGTCACCATGTTGGTAGGTGGGAAGACCAATCAATTAGCCGCCTTGGGCATTTACCTTTGCTGGGAAATATTGCTCGTACTCTTCTACAAGCATTATCGAAAAAGTAAGGATGGCCAGTGGGTCTTCTACTCAGTTAGTTTTCTGTCCCTCCTTCCGATTATCTTTGTCAAGGTGCAACCAGCTATCAATGGAACGCAGTCTTTGCTTGGATTTTTGGGAATTTCTTACCTGACCTTTCGTTCGGTTGGGATTATCATCGAGCTGAGAGATGGAGTGATTAAGGATTTTACCCTCTGGGAATTCCTCCGTTTTCTTCTCTTCATGCCGACTTTTTCAAGTGGTCCAATCGATCGCTTTAAGCGATTTAATGAAAATTATCAGACCATTCCTGAGCGGGATGAGTTGATGGATATGCTGGATGAATCTGTTCGCTATATCATGTGGGGCTTTTTGTATAAGTTTATCCTGGCTCATGTTTTAGGAGAGACCTTACTCCCTCCTCTGAAGAATCTAGCCCTGCAGTCAGGTGGCTTCTTTAACCTCTATGCCTTGGCAGTTATGTATACATTTGGTCTGGAACTCTTCTTTGACTTTGCAGGATATTCTATGTTTGCCTTAGCCATTTCAAATTTGATGGGAATTCGTAGCCCCATCAACTTTAACAAGCCCTTTTTATCAAGGGATTTGAAGGAGTTTTGGAATCGCTGGCATATGAGTCTGTCTTTCTGGTTCCGTGACTTTGTCTTTATGCGAATGGTGATGGTATTGACCAGAAAGAAGGTCTTTAAAAATCGCAATGTAACCTCAAGTGTGGCCTACATTGTAAATATGCTGATTATGGGATTTTGGCACGGTGTGACCTGGTACTATATCGCCTATGGACTCTTTCATGGGATTGGACTGGTCATCAATGACGCTTGGATTCGCAAGAAAAAAACGCTCAATAAGGAACGGAAAAAAGCAGGGAAGCCTGCTCTACCTGAGAATCGCTGGATTCAGTTGCTTGGCATGGTTGTCACCTTCCATGTCGTCATGCTGTCATTCTTAATCTTTTCTGGATTTTTGAATGATTTATGGTTTAAAAAATAAAAGGAAATAAAATATGGATATCAAATCAGAAGTTATCGAAATTATTGATGAGTTGTTTATGGAAGATGTTTCTGACATGATGGATGAAGATCTTTTTGATGCAGGTGTTTTGGATAGTATGGGAACGGTTGAGTTGATTGTGGAGATTGAGAACCGTTTTGACATTCGTGTCCCTGTAACAGAGTTTGGTCGTGATGACTGGAATACAGCTAATAAAATCATAGCTGGTATTGTGGAGCTACAAAATGCTTAAACGCTTATGGATGATCTTCGGACCGGTCTTGATAGCTGGTTTGTTGGTTTTTCTGCTCATTTTCTTTTATCCTACTGAGATGCGTCATAATCTAGGAGCTGAAAAGCGTTCGGCGGTGGCTACTACTATCGATAGTTTTAAGGAGCGAAGTCAAAAAGTCAGAGCACTATCTGATTCAAATATGCATTTTGTTCCCTTCTTTGGCTCTAGTGAATGGCTTCGTTTTGACGGTGCTCATCCTGCGGTATTAGCTGAGAAATACAATCGCTCTTATCGTCCCTATCTTTTAGGACAGAGGGGAGCTGCATCGCTTAACCAGTATTTTGGAATGCAACAGATGTTGCCACAACTGGAGAATAAACAAGTTGTGTATGTTATCTCACCTCAGTGGTTCAGTAAAAATGGCTATGAGCCAGCAGCTTTTCAGCAGTATTTTAATGGAGACCAGTTGACTAGTTTTCTGGAACATCAATCTGGAGATCAGGCTAGTCAATATGCAGCGACTCGCTTGCTGCAGCAGTTTCCAAACGTAGCTATGAAGGATCTGGTTCAGAAGTTGGCAAGTAAAGAAGAATTGTCGACGGCAGACAATGAAATGATTGAATTATTGGCTCGTTTTAATGAGCGCCAAGCTTCCTTTTTTGGTCAGTTTTCGGTTAGAGGCTATATCAACTACGAGAAGCATGTAGCTAAGTATTTAAAGACCTTGCCAGACCAGTTTTCTTATCAAGCAATAGAAGATGTTGTCAAATCAGATGCTGAAAAGAATACTTCCAATAATGATCTGGGAATGGAAAATGATTTCTATAATAAGCAGATCAAGAAGGATTTGAAGAAATTAAAGGACTCTCAGAAAAGCTTTACCTATCTCAAGTCGCCAGAGTATAATGACTTGCAGTTGGTTTTAACCCAGTTTTCTAAATCTAAGGTAAACCCGATTTTTATCATTCCACCTGTTAATAAAAAATGGATGGACTACGCTGGTTTACGAGAGGATATGTACCAACAAACGGTGCAGAAGATTCGCTACCAGTTAGAGAGTCAAGGTTTTACCAATATAGCAGATTTTTCTAAGGACGGCGGGGAGCCTTTCTTTATGAAAGACACCATTCACCTTGGTTGGTTGGGTTGGTTGGCTTTTGACAAGGCAGTTGATCCTTTCCTATCCAATCCCACACCAGCTCCGACTTACCATCTGAATGAGCGCTTTTTCAGCAAAGACTGGGCGACTTATGATGGAGATGTCAAAGAATTTCAATAGATAATAATGTCGAAGAGTTCAAGAATGAAGCCTATTTTCACGTTTTTTCTTGACTCTTTTTTTGCTTGTGATATAATTAACTGGTAAACAAATTTCCAAAGAATAGTATTTTTCTCTTAAAAAAGAGAAGTCCAAAAGGAAAGGAGTCAGATATGAGACAGCTAGCGAAGGATATCGATGCTTTTTTGAATGAGGTAATTTTGCAGGCAGAAAATCAGCATGAAATCCTAATAGGTCATTGCACTAGCGAGGTGGCCCTGACCAATACTCAGGAGCACATTCTCATGCTCTTGTCAGAGGAATCTTTAACAAATTCAGAATTGGCTCGTCGCCTCAATGTCAGTCAGGCAGCAGTTACCAAGGCCATTAAGTCTTTGGTCAAGGAAGGGATGTTGGAAACATCTAAAGATCCTAAGGATGCGCGTGTGATTTTTTATCAGTTGACTGATTTGGCTCGTCCAATCGCTGAGGAGCACCATCATCATCATGAGCATACACTTTTAACCTATGAACAAGTGGCGACTCAGTTTACTCCAAATGAACAAAAAGTGATTCAGCGGTTTTTGACTGCTTTAGTAGGAGAAATCAAATAATGAGATATATTACGGTAGAGGATTTATCCTTCTATTATGATAAGGAGCCCGTTCTTGAACATATCAATTATAGTGTTGATAGTGGGGAATTTGTTACCTTGACAGGGGAGAATGGAGCAGCTAAGACGACACTCATCAAGGCCAGTCTTGGAATTCTCCAACCACGCATTGGTAAGGTGACCATTTCAAAGACAAATACGCAGGGTAAGAAATTGAGAATAGCTTACCTTCCTCAACAGATTGCCAGTTTTAATGCTGGTTTTCCAAGTACGGTTTATGAATTTGTCAAGTCCGGTCGCTACCCGAGAAAAGGTTGGTTCCGTCGTTTGAATGCTCATGATGAGGAGCATATCAAGGCTAGTTTGGACTCAGTTGGTATGTGGGAACACCGAGACAAACGCTTGGGGTCTCTATCTGGGGGACAAAAGCAGCGAGCGGTGATTGCGCGCATGTTTGCTTCGGATCCAGATGTGTTTATCCTAGATGAGCCGACAACGGGGATGGATGCAGGAAGTAAAAATGAATTTTACGAACTCATGCACCACAGCGCCCATCATCATGGCAAGGCTGTTTTGATGATTACCCATGACCCTGAAGAAGTTAAGGACTATGCGGACCGCAATATTCATCTAGTCCGTAACCAAGACTCGCCATGGCGTTGTTTCAACGTTCATGAGAATGATCAGGAGGTGGGCCATGCTTAGTTTGTTATCTTATGACTTTATGCAACGTGCCTTTCTGGCTGTTATTGCCATGAGTCTTTTCTCGCCAGTTCTTGGAACCTTCCTTATCTTGCGCCGTCAGAGTTTGATGAGTGATACTCTTAGCCACGTCTCGCTTTCAGGTGTAGCCTTTGGGTTGGTTTTGGGGATTTCTCCGACAGTTTCTACGATTGCCATTGTCTTGATTGCGGCGGTCTTTCTGGAGTATCTCCGTACGGTTTACAAGAGCTTTATGGAAATCGGGACAGCTATCCTCATGTCAACAGGTCTGGCTGTTTCTCTGATTGTCATGAGCAAGGGTAAAAGCTCGAGTTCTATGAGTTTGGACCAGTATCTTTTTGGTTCGATCGTGACTATCAGCGAAGAGCAGGTTATTTCCCTCTTTGTCATTGCGGCGGTTGTTTTGATTTTGACCTTCCTCTTCCTTCGTCCGATGTATATCCTGACCTTTGATGAGGATACGGCCTTTGTGGATGGCTTGCCAGTTCGTACCATGTCCATTCTTTTTAACATGGTGACAGGGGTGGCCATTGCCCTTATGATTCCAGCTGCGGGAGCTCTTCTGGTATCGACCATCATGGTCTTGCCAGCTAGTATTGCCCTGCGTCTGGGGAAAAACTTTAAATCGGTTATGCTACTTGCCAGTGCTATTGGATTTTTGGGAATGGTAGCAGGACTTTACATTTCCTACTATGCAGAAACACCTGCAAGTGCAAGTATTACCATTATTTTTGTAACTGTCTTCTTACTTATTAGTTTAGTAAGACGTTTTATCAAATAGGAGACTAAGATGAAAAAAATTAGCTTATTACTAGCCAGTCTATGTGCCTTGTTTTTAGTGGCTTGTTCCAATCAAAAACAGGCAGATGGCAAACTCAATATCGTGACAACCTTTTACCCTGTCTATGAATTTACCAAGCAAGTCGCAGGAGATACTGCTAATGTAGAACTCCTCATCGGTGCTGGTACAGAACCCCATGAATATGAACCGTCTGCCAAGGCAGTTGCCAAAATCCAAGACGCAGATACCTTCGTTTATGAAAATGAAAACATGGAAACATGGGTACCTAAATTGCTAGATACCTTGGATAAGAAAAAGGTCAAAACCATCAAGGCGACAGGCGATATGTTGCTTTTGCCAGGTGGTGAGGAAGAAGAGGGAGACCATGACCATGGAGAAGAAGGCCATCACCATGAGTTTGACCCCCATGTTTGGTTATCACCAGTCCGTGCCATTAAACTAGTAGAGCATATCCGCGACAGCTTGTCAGCAGATTATCCTGATAAAAAAGAGACCTTTGAGAAGAATGCGGCTGCTTATATCGAAAAATTGCAATCCTTGGATAAGGCTTATACAGAAGGCTTGTCTCAAGCTAAACAAAAGAGCTTTGTGACTCAACACGCAGCCTTTAACTACCTTGCCTTGGACTATGGGCTCAAACAAGTCGCAATCTCAGGACTTTCTCCAGATGCAGAGCCATCAGCTGCACGTTTGGCAGAATTGACAGAGTACGTCAAGAGAAATAAAATTGCCTACATCTACTTTGAAGAAAATGCTTCACAAGCCCTTGCTAACACACTTTCAAAAGAGGCAGGTGTCAAAACAGATGTCCTCAATCCTTTAGAAAGTCTGACAGAAGAAGATACCAAGGCGGGAGAAAATTATATCTCTATCATGGAGAAAAACCTCAAAGCTTTGAAACAAACAACAGACCAAGAAGGTCCAGCTATCGAACCTGAAAAGGCAGAGGATACTAAGACAGTTCAAAATGGTTACTTTGAGGATGCAGATGTCAAGGATCGTACCTTGAGTGACTATGCAGGTAACTGGCAATCAGTTTATCCTTTCCTTGAAGATGGCACGTTTGATCAAGTCTTTGACTACAAGGCTAAGTTGACTGGTAAGATGACTCAGGCTGAGTACAAGGCCTACTATACAAAAGGCTATCAGACAGATGTGACTAAGATTAACATTACTGATAACACTATGGAATTTGTTCAAGGTGGACAAAGCAAGAAATATACTTATAAGTATGTTGGTAAGAAAATCTTGACTTACAAGAAAGGTAATCGTGGCGTGCGCTTCCTCTTTGAAGCGACAGATGCGGACGCTGGACAGTTCAAGTATGTTCAGTTTAGTGACCACAATATCGCCCCAGTTAAGGCAGAACATTTCCATATCTTCTTTGGAGGCACAAGCCAAGAAGCCCTCTTTGAAGAAATGGACAACTGGCCAACCTACTACCCAGATAACCTATCTGGCCAAGAAATCGCCCAAGAAATGTTGGCGCATTGATGAGAAATCGACTAGTTCATAAGAGCTAGTCGGTTTTTTGATACTAGATGGCTGACTTCATTATAGATCTTTCAGAACTTTAAACAATAAATAAAACTCTTGAAATATCTGGATTTGTATGTTAGAATAATTTTATCGGATAAGGTTCATTAGAACACCAAATCCCTTAACTATGCCAGTAGTTAAGGGATTTTTTGACGTATCTTAGCGATTTAACGGGTGTTGATAGGCTAGTCATTCGGTCTACTTCTTACCATCTAGCCATTTGCAAACGAAATACAAGATGATTCCAGCTATGACGTCTGCTATAATAGTAAGAGCGAGCTCTGGGATAAGGCTCATTAGTTTCACCTCCTCTCACGAACCGTAAGGAACGTAATCGGTAACCGATGACAAAAATAGTATACCACAATAAATTTATATCATCAACCTCACTTAATGCTTGAAATATTAGGACTTATATGCTAGAATGTAGTTAGTGTATAAGGTTCATTAGAACACCAAAGCCCCTAACTAGTGCGATAGTTAAGGGCTTTTTTACGTATCTTAGCGATTTAACGGGTGTTGATAGGCTAGTCATTCGGTCTACTTCTTACCATCTAGCCATTTGCAAACGAAATACAAGATGATTCCAGCTATGACGTCTGCTATAATAGTAAGAGCGAGCTCTGGGATAAGGCTCATTAGTTTCACCTCCTCTCACGAACCGTAAGGAACGTAATCGGTAACCGATGACAAAAATAGTATACCACAATAAATTTATATCATCAACATTGCTTAATTCTTGAACTATTGGAGTGCAGTTCACTGCAATGATGTTTTTGTGAGTCTTTTAAAGGGATTAGACATTACTTATTCCGTTTCACTTTAGACCTTTCAGATATCTAAGGGAACTTAAAAAAATAAATAAAACTCTTGAAATATCTGGGCTTATATGCTAGAATGTAGTTAGTGTATAAGGTTCATTAGAACACCAAAGCCCCTAACTAGTGCGATAGTTAAGGGCTTTTTTGACGTATCTTAGCGATTTAACGGGTGTTGATAGGCTAGTCAGTCGGTCTACTCCTTACTATCTAGCCATCTGCAGACGAAATACAAGATAATTCCTGCTATGACATCCGCTATAATAGTAAGAGCGAGCTCTATGATAAGGCTCATTAGTTTCACCTCCTCTCACGAACCGTAAGGAACGTAATCGGTAACCGATGACAAAAATAGTATACCACAATACATTTAGATCATCAAGGTCACTTAATGCTTGAACTATTGGAGTGCGGTTCACTGTAATGATGTTTTTTGTTACCCTCTTAAAGGATTACACATTACTTGTTTCGTTTCTTTGTCCACGGCTTTAAAAGCTCAGATAGTACGTTGATAAGCAACGAAGTTAGAAATACTGTAAGTAAAGTTTCTGGCATATGTAACACTTCCTTTATTAAATTGAGGGGCGAAGACAGAGGGTTTTTGCAAGCCCTCGTATATTATAATTGCAAAATCTGTTCTACTTGTTTTGTTTACTGATGGAAAAGGATCTCATAAATAATAGTCAAATTCCACTCCTTTTAAAAATATTTGTTAAACAATTCACAAATAATTGAAAACGAATACAAAAAGTAATATAATGA
>CAURMD010000040.1:0-9941 GCA_963525985.1 uncultured Streptococcus sp.
CCAAGTTGCGCGTGGCCAGAAAAATTCACAAGTAAGAGGAAAAAATGGTAGATAAAAAAGAAACAACCAGTCAATTCTTGCAGAATCGTATAAAAAAATTCTCCCGTGTGGAGAAGGCTTTTTATCTTTCCATTGCGTTTACAGCTCTCGTTTTGGCGCTGAGTATTATCTTTATGCAGACCCGACTCCTACAAGTACAAAATGATCTGACAAAAATCAATGCGCAGATAGAGGAGAAGAAGACAGAGTTGGATGATGCCAAACAAGAGGTAAATGAATTGTTGAGGGCAGAACGCTTGAAAGAAATCGCAAATTCTAAGGACTTAAAATTGAATAATGAGAATATTCGATCAGCGGAGTAAGATATGAAGTGGACAAAAAGAATAACCCGATTTGCGATTAGAAACCGTAAATCTCCAGCAGAAAACCGTAAAATAGTGGGGAAGTACATCAGCTTGTTAGCTGTCGTACTTTTCGCTGTCTTTTTGGTCAATTTTGCTGTTATTATCGGGAGTGGTAGTAAATTTGGAACGGATCTAGTCAAAGAGGCTAAGAAAGTTCACCAAATAACCCGTACAGTCCCTGCCAAGCGTGGGACTATTTATGACCGAAATGGAGTCCCGATTGCTGAGGACGCAACTTCCTATAATGTCTATGCTGTTATTGATAAAAAATACAAATCAGCAACAGGTAAAATTCTTTATGTAGAAGATGCCCAGTTTAATAAGGTAGCAGAGGTTTTCCATAAGTATTTGGATATGGACGAGGCTTATGTTAAAGAACAATTGTCTCAACCGAATCTGACTCAAGTTTCTTTTGGTGCCAAAGGAAATGGAATTACCTATGCCAATATGATGGCTATCAAAAAAGAGTTGGAAACTGCAGAGGTCAAGGGGATTGATTTTACAACCAGTCCCAATCGTAGTTATCCAAATGGACAATTTGCTTCTAGTTTTATCGGACTAGCTCAGCTCCATGAAAATGAAGATGGCAGCAAGAGTTTGCTGGGAACCTCTGGAATGGAGAGTTCCTTGAACAGTATTCTTGCAGGGACAGACGGTATTATTACCTATGAAAAAGACCGTGTAGGAAATATCGTACCAGGTACAGAACAGGTATCGCAACAAACTGTGGATGGCAAGGATGTTTATACAACATTGTCTAGCCCGCTCCAATCTTTCATGGAAACTCAGATGGATGCCTTTCTACAAAAAGTAAAAGGTAAGTATATGACCGCGACCTTGGTCAGTGCAAAGACCGGTGAAATCCTTGCTACCACCCAACGACCTACCTTTAATGCAGATACTAAAGAAGGAATCACTGAGGACTTTGTTTGGCGTGATATTCTTTATCAAAGTAACTATGAACCAGGATCAGCCTTGAAGGTTATGACGTTAGCTTCTTCTATTGATAATAATACCTTCCCAAGTGGAGAATACTTCAATAGCAGTGAATTCAAAATAGCGGATGCGACGACTCGAGATTGGGATGTTAATGCTGGTTTGACTACTGGTGGGATGATGACTTTCTTACAAGGTTTCGCTCACTCCAGTAATGTTGGAACGAGTCTACTTGAACAAAAAATGGGAGATGCTACTTGGTTGGATTATCTAAAACGCTTTAAATTTGGGGTTCCAACTCGCTTTGGCTTGACAGATGAATACGCTGGTCAACTTCCAGCTGATAATATTGTTAGTATTGCTCAAAGCTCATTTGGGCAAGGAATTTCAGCGACACAAACACAAATGCTTCGTGCCTTTACAGCTATTGCTAATGATGGAGTTATGCTGGAGCCAAAATTTATAAGTGCTATTTATGATACTAACAATCAGTCTGTACGTAAGTCACAAAAAGAAATAGTAGGAAATCCTGTTTCCAAAGAGGCAGCAAGCACAACTCGAAATCACATGATCTTAGTTGGGACGGACCCTCTATATGGAACTATGTATAATCACTACACAGGAAAGCCAATTATAACAGTTCCTGGACAAAATGTAGCAGTTAAATCCGGTACGGCTCAAATCGCTGATGAGAAAAATGGAGGATACTTGGTTGGTTCTACCAATTATATTTTCTCAGTTGTGACTATGAATCCTGCTGAAAATCCTGATTTTATCTTGTATGTAACGGTTCAACAGCCTGAGCATTTTTCAGGTATCCAGTTGGGAGAATTTGCCACCCCAATCTTGGAGCGGGCTTCAGCTATGAAAGAATCTCTCAATCTTCAATCTCCAGCCAAAAATTTAGATAAAGTTACGACAGAATCTTCTTATGCAATGCCTAGCATCAAGGATATTTCACCTGGTGAGTTGGCGGAAGCCTTACGCCGAAATATTGTGCAACCAATCGTTGTAGGTACTGGAACAAAGATTAAAGAGACTTCTGTAGAAGAAGGGACCAATCTTGCACCAAACCAACAAGTTCTCCTTTTATCGGATAAGGTAGAAGAAATTCCAGACATGTATGGCTGGAAAAAAGAGACTGCCGAGACCTTTGCTAAATGGTTGGATATTGAACTGGAATTTGAAGGTTCAGGTTCCGTTGTTCAGAAGCAAGATGTTCGGACTAATACAGCTATCAAAAACATTAAAAAAATTAAATTAACTTTAGGAGACTAATATGTTTATTTCCATCAGTGCTGGAATTGTGACATTTTTACTAACTTTAGTAGGAATTCCGGCCTTTATCCAATTTTATAGAAAGGCGCAAATTACAGGCCAGCAGATGCATGAGGATGTCAAACAGCACCAGGCAAAAGCTGGGACTCCTACAATGGGGGGGCTTGTTTTCCTCATTGCTGCAGTTGTGGTGAGTTTCCTCGTCGCTCTTTTTTCAAAACAATTGACCAATAATGTTGGTATGGTTTTGTTTATTTTGGTCTTGTATGGTTTGGTTGGTTTTTTAGATGACTTCCTCAAGGTCTTCCGTAAAATCAATGAGGGCCTTAATCCCAAACAGAAATTGGCTCTTCAGCTGCTAGGTGGGGTCGTTTTCTACCTTTTCTATGAGCGCGGTGGCGATATGCTTTCTGTCTTTGGCTACCAAGTGCATCTAGGGATTTTCTATATTGTCTTCGCTCTTTTCTGGCTAGTCGGTTTTTCAAACGCAGTCAACTTGACAGACGGTATTGATGGTTTAGCTAGTATTTCCGTTGTGATTAGTTTGTCTGCCTATGGAGTTATTGCCTATGTGCAAGGTCAGATGGATATCCTTCTAGTGATTCTTGCCATGATTGGTGGTTTGCTTGCTTTCTTTGTCTTTAACCATAAGCCTGCTAAGGTCTTTATGGGGGATGTGGGAAGTTTGGCTCTCGGTGGAATGCTGGCAGCTATCTCTATGGCCCTCCACCAAGAATGGACTCTCTTGATTATCGGAATTGTTTATGTCTTTGAAACAACTTCGGTCATGATGCAAGTCAGCTATTTCAAAATGACTGGTGGCAAACGTATTTTCCGTATGACGCCTGTGCATCACCATTTTGAACTTGGAGGATTGTCTGGTAAAGGAAATCCTTGGAGCGAGTGGAAGGTTGACTTCTTATTTTGGGGAGTGGGGCTTCTAGCAAGTCTCTTAACGTTAGCAATTTTGTATTTGATGTAAGAATGGCACCCTGATGTTTCAGGGTGTTTTTGCATTCTAAAAAATATTGGTCAATTAAAGTCAAAATTCTTGACCTTTTCTGACTAATGTAGTATATTATGAACGTAAGGTAAATGAAAGCCTTACTAGAACACTTATTTAAAGTAAAATAGAAAGAGGTGGGGTCTATGTTTAATCTAGAAATCTTCAGAAGTAAAGATAGTCTACTCCTGCTTGAAAAAGAAAAACCAGAAATAGTACCTAGAGTAGCAATCTAGCTAGTCTAAATTTTTTAAAACAAAGGTCAAAGATAGTCAATATCAGTATTAATGAATAACAAAAAGAGGTAAAGAATATGAACAACAACTTTAATAATTTTAACAACATGGATGATTTATTTAACCAATTGATGGGTGGTATGCGCGGATACAGTTCTGAAAATCGCCGTTACTTGATTAATGGACGTGAAGTCACACCTGAGGAATTTGCTCACTATCGTGCGACTGGTAAATTACCAGGGAACGCAGAATCTGATGCGCAAATGCAACAACAGGCTTCAGGTATGAAACAAGACGGTGTCCTTGCTAAACTAGGTCGTAACTTGACTGCAGAAGCGCGTGAGGGCAAGCTGGATCCAGTCATCGGACGAAACAAGGAAATTCAAGAGACATCTGAAATTCTTTCACGCCGTACTAAGAACAATCCTGTTTTGGTTGGAGACGCAGGTGTTGGTAAGACAGCAGTTGTCGAAGGCTTGGCACAAGCCATTGTGAATGGTGATGTTCCAGCTGCTATTAAGAATAAGGAAATTATTTCCATTGATATCTCAGGTCTTGAAGCTGGGACTCAATACCGTGGTAGCTTTGAAGAAAACGTTCAAAATCTAGTTAATGAGGTCAAAGAAGCAGGGAATATTATCCTCTTCTTTGATGAAATTCACCAAATCCTCGGTGCTGGATCTACTGGTGGAGACAGTGGATCTAAAGGGCTTGCGGATATTCTCAAGCCAGCCCTCTCTCGTGGAGAATTGACAGTGATTGGGGCAACGACTCAGGATGAATACCGTAACACCATCTTGAAGAATGCAGCTCTTGCTCGTCGTTTCAACGAAGTCAAGGTCAATGCTCCTTCAGCAGAGGATACATATAAAATTCTTCAAGGAATTCGTGACCTCTATCAGCAACACCACAATGTCATTTTGCCAGACGAAGTCTTGAAAGCAGCAGTGGATTATTCTGTTCAGTATATTCCTCAACGTAGCTTGCCAGATAAGGCTATCGACCTTGTCGATGTAACGGCGGCTCACTTGGCAGCTCAGCATCCAGTAACAGATGTTCATGCTGTTGAACGTGAAATTGAAGCAGAAAAAGACAAGCAAGAAAAAGCAGTTGAGGCAGAAGATTTTGAAGCAGCTCTAAACTATAAAACACGCATTGCAGAATTGGAAAAGAAAATCGAAAACCACACAGAAGATATGAAAGTGACTGCAAGTGTCAACGATGTGGCTGAGTCTGTAGAACGAATGACCGGTATTCCAGTGTCACAAATGGGAGCATCAGATATCGAACGTCTGAAAGATATGGCTCATCGTCTGCAAGATAAGGTAATCGGTCAAGATAAGGCAGTTGAAGCTGTAGCCCGTGCCATCCGTCGTAACCGTGCTGGTTTTGATGAAGGTAATCGCCCAATTGGTAGCTTCCTCTTTGTAGGACCTACTGGGGTTGGTAAGACGGAACTTGCTAAGCAATTGGCACTGGATATGTTTGGAACCAAGGACGCAATCATCCGTTTGGATATGTCTGAATACAGTGACCGCACAGCTGTTTCTAAGCTAATTGGTACAACAGCAGGATATGTGGGTTATGATGACAATAGCAATACCTTGACAGAACGTGTTCGTCGCAATCCTTACTCTATCATTCTCTTGGATGAAATTGAAAAGGCTGATCCCCAAGTGATCACTCTTCTCCTCCAAGTCTTGGATGACGGTCGTTTGACAGATGGTCAAGGAAATACGGTGAACTTCAAGAACACTGTTATTATCGCGACATCAAATGCTGGATTTGGCTATGAAGCCAACTTGACAGAAGATGCAGACAAACCAGAATTGATGGACCGTTTGAAACCATTCTTCCGTCCAGAGTTCCTCAACCGCTTTAACGCAGTTATCGAGTTCTCACACTTGACTAAGGAAGACCTTTCTAAGATTGTAGACCTTATGTTGGTTGAAGTTAACAAGACGCTTTCTAAGAAAGACATTGACTTGGCAGTGAGCGAAGCTGCTAAAGAATACATGACTGAGGAAGGCTACGATGAAGTCATGGGTGTTCGTCCACTCCGTCGTGTGGTTGAACAACAAATCCGTGACAAAGTCACAGACTTCCACTTGGATCATCTAGATGCCAAACATTTGGAAGCAGACATGGAAGATGGTGGTTTAGTTATTCGTGAAAAAGCTTAAGACAGAATTTTGAGTATAAAAAAGAAGGAGCCAGCTGAAAAACTGGTTCCTTTTTTGTGTTTAAATCACATGACGCTCAAAGGCATCATCTGAAATCCCTTGTTCTAGGATGAGTTTTGCCCATTCTTTAGCAGAGAAGAGGCTGTGATCCTTGTAGTTTCCGCAAGATTCGATGGTTGTTCCAGGGACGTCTTCCCAAGTAGTAGTCTCAGCGATTTCCTTGAGCGAATCCTTGATAACAGCCGCAATTTCAGCGCTGGTATGGCGCCCCCACATAATCATATGGAAGCCTGTGCGGCAACCAAATGGTGAACAGTCAATCATGCCGTCAATGCGAGTACGGATGAGTTTGGCCAAGAGGTGCTCGATAGTGTGAAGGCCAGCAGTAGGGATAGAGTCTTCGTTTGGTTGCACCAAGCGAATATCAAAGTTGGAGATAACGTCTCCCTTTGGCCCTGTTTCTTCCCCAATCAAGCGAACATAGGGTGCTTTAACAATGGTGTGGTCAAGTTCAAAACTTTCAACAATAACTTCTTTTGACATGGTAAATCCTTTCAGTTTTCTTCTTTCATTATAACATAAAGCTGGCTCCTGAGACAGAGAGAAAACCTCTCCGAGAGTGGAGAGGTTCAAATCTTTATTTACGATACAAGCGGTCGTATTGGTAGTAGGGGTCAAAGGTTACATTGATACCCAATTTACGAAGGACATTCTTGTCTTCATCAGTCAAGATGATGGTTGAGTGGGCTTCGCTTCCTTTGAGGTTGCCAAGTTCTTCCATAGCACGAGCAGCATCAGGATTTTCTGTAGCTGTGATAGCAAGTGCAATCAGGATTTCATTTGAATGAAGGCGTGGATTGCGGCTGCCGAGATGATCGATTTTAAGACCTTGGATTGGCTTGACAAGTTCAGGTTCGATTAGTTTCACTGCTTTAGCGATGTCAGCTGATTTCTTGATGGCGTTGATAAGAGCAGCGGCTGTAGGACCAAAGAGTTCTGAGTTCTTACCAGTGACAATTTCCCCGCTAGGCAATTCAAGGGCTAGGGCTGGTCCGCCAGTTTCTTCTGCTTTTTGACGGGCAACGACAGCAACCTTACGGTCTGCAGGTGTGATGCCTAGGTCGTTCATGAGCAACTCGATTTTCTTGACAGCAGCTTCGCCCACTTTTTCAGCTTTAAAATCAAGAACAGTTTGATAGTAACGGCGGATGATTTCTTGTTTAGAAGCTTCGACAGCAGCTTCATCATCTGTAATAGCGAAACCAACCATGTTGACACCCATGTCTGTCGGTGAAGCGTATGGAGACTCTCCTAGGATACGTTCCAACATGCGTTTCAGAACTGGGAAGATTTCGATATCACGATTGTAGTTGACAGTGGTTTCTCCGTAGGTCTGGAGATGGAAGGGGTCAATCATGTTGACATCGTCAAGGTCTGCTGTGGCAGCTTCGTAAGCCAAGTTGACAGGATGATGAAGGGGCAGGTTCCAAACTGGGAAGGTTTCAAATTTAGCGTAGCCAGACTTGATACCATTGATTTGGTCGTGGTACATATTGGACATACAGGTTGCCAATTTTCCAGAACCAGGTCCAGGAGCGGTTACGACAATCAAGTTACGACTGGTTTTGATGTAGTCGTTTTTTCCCATACCTTCAGGAGAAATGATGTGATCCATATCCGTCGGATATCCTTTGATTGGATAATGAAGATAAGAATCAATTCCGTTTTTCTCAAGTTGGTTGCGGAAGGCATCTGCAGCGGGTTGACCAGCGTACTGTGTGATGACAACAGAGCCGACAAAAATCCCTAATTCATTGAATTTATCAATCAAGCGAAGAACTTCTTGGTCATAAGAAATGCCCAAATCACCACGTGCTTTGGAATGCTCGATATTGCTAGCATTAATAGCAATCACAACCTCAACCTGCTCTTTCAACTCTTGCAAGAGCTTGATTTTATTATCAGGCTCATAACCAGGAAGGACACGAGCGGCGTGGAAATCTTCTAACATTTTGCCACCAAACTCTAAGTAGAGTTTGCCGTCAAATTGATTAATGCGCTCCAAGATGTGGTCGCGTTGTAGATTCAAATATTGTTCAGAACTAAAAGCTTGTTTTTTCATTTTTTTACCTCTGACCTCTATTATAATAAAAAATTGGAAGTTAGGAAACTATGGAGTTCAAAAAGGAATCAAAAAGATTAGGCAAACGCTTGCATAAAACTCTGAAAAACGCTATCATAGACTGTAGATTATTAAAATAATGAGGTAAGAAGATGCAAGAAAAATGGTGGCACAATGCCGTAGTCTATCAAGTTTATCCTAAGAGCTTTATGGATAGCAACGGAGATGGAATTGGCGATTTGCCAGGAATTACTAGTAAGTTAGACTATCTAGCCAAGCTGGGGATTACAGCTATTTGGCTTTCTCCAGTTTATGACAGTCCTATGGATGATAATGGCTATGATATTGCTGATTATCAAGCGATTGCGGCTATTTTCGGGACCATGGAAGATATGGACCAACTGATCGCGGAAGCTAAGAAGCGTGATATTCGTATCATCATGGACTTGGTGGTCAATCATACCTCAGATGAACATGCTTGGTTTGTTGAGGCCTGTGAAAATCCTGATAGCCCTGAGCGAGACTACTATATCTGGCGGGATGAACCCAACGATTTGGAGTCTATCTTTAGTGGGTCTGCTTGGGAATACGATGAAAAGTCAGGTCAATACTATCTTCACTTTTTCAGTAAGAAACAGCCTGATCTCAACTGGGAAAATGAAAAACTTCGTCAGAAAATTTATGAGATGATGAGTTTCTGGATTGATAAAGGGATTGGCGGTTTCCGCATGGATGTCATTGACATGATTGGGAAAATTCCTGACGAGAAAGTAGTCAATAATGGTCCGATGCTCCACCCTTATCTCAAGGAAATGAATCAAGCGACCTTTGGAGATCAGGATCTCTTGACAGTAGGGGAAACCTGGGGAGCAACTCCAGAGATTGCTAAGTTCTACTCAGATCCAAAGGGACAAGAATTGTCTATGGTCTTCCAGTTTGAACATATCGGTCTTCAGTATCAGGAAGGGCAACCTAAGTGGCACTATCAAAAAGAACTGAATATTGCTAAGTTAAAAGAAATCTTCAACAAATGGCAGACAGAGTTAGGAGTTGAGGACGGTTGGAATTCGCTCTTCTGGAACAATCATGACCTTCCTCGTATCGTCTCAATCTGGGGAAATGACCAAGAATACCGCGAAAAATCTGCCAAAGCCTTTGCAATCTTGCTTCATCTCATGAGAGGAACTCCTTATATCTACCAAGGTGAGGAGATTGGGATGACCAACTATCCGTTTGAAACGCTGGACCAAGTAGAAGATATTGAATCCCTTAACTATGCGCGTGAAGCTCTTGAAAAAGGTGTTTCGATGGAAGAAATCATGGACAGTATCCGTGTCATTGGACGTGACAATGCCCGTACTCCAATGCAATGGGATGAGAGCAAAAACGCTGGTTTCTCGACAGGTCAGCCTTTGTTGGCAGTCAATCCAAACTATGAAGTAATCAACGTTCAGAAAGCGCTGGCAAATCCAGAATCTATTTTCTATACTTATCAGAAACTGGTTCAAATCCGTAAGGAGAATAGCTGGCTGATTCGAGCTGACTTTGAACTATTGGAAACAGCTGACAAGGTCTTTGCCTATATCCGTAAAGATGGCGACCGTCGTTTCCTAGTTGTGGCTAACTTGTCCAATGAAGAGCAAGACTTGACCGTAGAAGGAAACGTCAAATCTGTCTTGATTGAAAACACCACGGCTCAAGAAGCATTTGAAAAACAGATCTTAGCTCCATGGGATGCTTTCTGTGTGGAATTACTATAAATATTTTTTACAGAAAAAT
>CAURMD010000041.1:0-9867 GCA_963525985.1 uncultured Streptococcus sp.
CAGTTCTGAGTGAATCTATAGACATTTATGAATAATTGTTAATCATCAGTTCTAAGGTCCAAATTTACCTATTTGTGTCTTGGTTCACTGCATTACTGCATTCAAAATCCGTCAGCTCAATAAGAGTCGACGGATTATTTTATACTTGTACTTGGGTTAAAAATTCTTCTGTAGTAAGAATTTGAGCAAACTCATCTTGTAGAGAAAGGAGATTAATCTCATGGATAGTCTCAGGAGAGATGGCTTGACCGTTTTTGTTAGATAGGGTAAAACTGGCAGTAGCATCTGCTAGTAAAGTGACTTCAAAACCAAGATTTGCTGCCATTCGTGTCGTAGTAGATACACAATGAGGCAGCGTCAAACCAACAACGACTAAATGACAAATCTGATTTTTTCGTAAATATGTTTCAAGATTTGTTCCAATAAAGGCGCTATTAACCTTTTTTTGAAAGACAGGTTCTGAGGTGATCGGTTCAAATCCACTTTTAAACACCTGATTTTGTTTGTTATGAAATTGCGACTGGGGATTGTCAGATATGTGTTGAACATGTAAGACTGGAAGAGCGTGTTTACGAAAGTATGCCAGTACCCTCAATGCTTGATGTTCAGTTTGAGGGTTGTTTCGTTCTCCCCAAATAGGTCTATCAAATGCTTTTTGCATATCGATAATCAGTAGAGCAGTATGAACCATGTTAAGCCTTATCCAACTGCAAGAGGGCTTCAATCTCTGCTAGGGTGCTAGCTTGTGAAATGGCTCCACGGAGTTTGGCAGCGCCAGATGTTCCACGGAGGTAGTGAGGAGCGAGGCCACGGAATTCACGAACTGCGACATTTTCCCCTTTGAGGTTAATCAAGCGTTTCAAGTGTTCGTAGGCAATTTTCATCTTGTCTTCAAAGGTCAAATCAGGTAGGATTTCTCCTGTTTCAAAGTAGTGGTTGATTTGGTTGAAGAGGTAAGGATTCCCCATGGCAGCGCGGCCAATCATGACTGCGTCCGCACCGACTTCTTCGATGCGTTGTTTGGCTTCTTGAACTGTGCGGATGTCACCGTTGGCGATGAATGGAATTTTTGTCAATGCTTGAGCGACCTTATGAAGGGTCTCAAGGTCTGCGTGACCAGTATACATTTGCTCACGGGTACGGCCATGCATGGCGAGGGCAGAAACGCCTGCAGCTTCAGCAGCGAGGGCATTTTCTACTGCCAGAGATGGATCAGCCCAGCCTGTACGCATTTTGACAGTAAGTGGAATATCAAGGACAGATTGAACCTTGTTGATGATAGAGTAAATCTTGTCTGGATCCTTGAGCCACATAGCGCCAGCTTCGTTCTTCACGATTTTATTAACTGGGCAGCCCATGTTGATATCCACGATATCGGTTTTAGTGTTTTCTTGGATGAATTCTGCTGCGCGTGCTAGGCTGTCTTCATCGCTACCAAAAAGTTGGATAGAGACAGGGTTTTCGCCTTCATCGATATGAAGCATGTGCAGGGTTTTTTCGTTGTTGTATTGGATTCCCTTGTCAGAGACCATTTCCATGACAACGAGTCCAGCTCCGAGCTCTTTTGCGATGGTACGAAAGGCTGAGTTAGTCACACCAGCCATAGGTGCTAAAACGGTACGATTGGGAATCTCAACATTGCCAATCATAAAAGGTGTATTAAGATTTGTCACGAATGAGTTCCTCCAGGTCGTTTTCATCAAAGTTGTAAGTAGTTTGGCAGAATTGACAAGTGATTTCTGCCCCGTGGTCTTCCTCTTTCATTTCCTGTAAGTCTGAGCTTGGAAGGCTAGCAAGAGCGTTCATAAAGCGCTCATGGCTACAGTCACATTGGAAACGGATCTCTTCTTCAGAAAGACGCTTGTAGGCCTCGTCACCGTAGATAGCATTGAGGAGGGCTTCGATATGGTCTTCACTTTCGAGAAGCGTCGAGATAGCTGGCATTTCTTGGATGCGTTTTTCAAAGCGAGCAATCTCTTCTTCCTTGGCTCCCGGCAAGACTTGGACTAGGAAACCACCTGCAACCTTGACCTTGTCTTCGTCGTCCAAAAGGACATTGAGGCCGACTGCTGAAGGGGTTTGTTGGCTTTCAGTCAGGTAAAAGGCAAGGTCTTCACCAATTTCTCCAGAGATGAGGGGAGTCATGGAGTTGTAAGGATTTCCAGTACCGTAGTCTGTGATAACGAGGAATTGACCATTTCCAACAAAAGGTCCGACTAGGACTTCACCAGTTGCAGTCTTTTTGATGTCAACACCAGGATTTTGAACGTAGCCTTTGACGTTCCCCTTGGTATCAGAGACGGTGATGATAGCACCTAGGGAGCTAGATCCCAGCACCTTAACTGTTAGTTTGGTATTTCCTTTTTCATTGGCTGCGAGAATCTGGCTAGCGATAAGAGTTCGACCAAGCGCTACAGTTGAGCTAGCTTGGGTTTGGTGTTTTTCTTGAGCAGTGCGGACGGTTTCTGTGCTATCAAGGACAAAAGCACGAAAGGCTCCGCTTTCTGATATAGTTTTAATAATTTTATCCATAGCTACTATTTTAGCATAAAAATGCCCAAAGGGGGAGCCGTGTGTTTGCTGATTTTCAGGATAATGGACCAGGAAATCAGCATGAAAATAAAAAGAGAAACAGATTATTTCAGCATTTGTCAGATTTATGCTATGCTTAAGGTAGAAAATGAAAGGGGTAACAAATGTATTTAGGAGACTTGATGGAAAAGGCTGAATCTGGCCAATTTTCAATCCTTTCCTTTCTATTACAAGAGTCTCAGACGACCGTCAAGGCTGTAATGGAGGAAACAGGATTTTCAAAAGCAACTCTAACCAAATATGTCACCCTGCTCAATGACAAGGCTTTGGATAGTGGCTTAGAGCTGACTATTCCCTTAGAAGATGAAAATCTGCGTCTATCGATCGGTGCAGCTACCAAGGGGAGAGATATTCGGAGCTTATTTTTGGAGAATGCTGTTAAATACCAGATTTTGGTCTATCTTCTCTACCACCAACAGTTTTTAGCCCATCAGCTGGCTCAAGAATTGATGATTAGTGAGGCAACACTTGGTCGCCACTTGGCTAGTTTAAATCAGATTTTGTCAGAATTTGATTTATCCATCCAAAATGGACGTTGGCGAGGTCCAGAACATCAGATTCGCTATTTCTATTTCTGTCTTTTCCGCAAGGTCTGGTCCAGTCAGGAGTGGGAAGGTCACATGCAGAAACCAGAGAGAAAACAGGAGATTGCCAGTTTAGAAGAAATCTGCGGTGCAAGTTTGTCTTCGGGGCAGAAATTGGACTTGGTTCTCTGGGCTCATATCAGTCAACAACGTCTTCGGGTTAATGCTTGTCAGTTTCAAGTCATAGAAGAGAAAATGAGAGGGTATTTTGACAATATTTTCTACCTTCGTTTGCTGAGAAAGGTTCCGTCCTTTTTTGCTGGGCAACATATCCCTCTAGGAACTGAGGATGGGGAGATGATGATATTCTTCTCTTTTCTCTTGTCTCATCGCATCCTTCCTCTTCATACAATGGAGTATATTCTTGGTTTTGGAGGGCAGTTGGCAGATTTACTGACGCAATTGATTCAAGAAATGAAGAGGGAGGAACTATTGGGGGACTATACAGAGGATCACGTTACCTATGAACTCAGTCAGCTTTGTGCCCAAGTCTATCTCTATAAGGGCTATATTTTACAGGATCGCTACAAGTACCAGTTAGAGAATCGTCATCCCTATTTACTGATGGAACATGATTTTAAGGGGACGGCAGAGGAGATTTTTCATGCTCTACCTGCCTTTCAGCAGGGGACGGACTTGGATAAGAAAATTCTCTGGGAATGGCTCCAGTTGATCGAATATATGGCTGAAAATGGTGGCCAGCATATGCGGATTGGTCTGGATTTGACATCTGGTTTTCTTGTCTTTTCAAGGATGGCAGCCATTTTAAAACGGTATTTGGAATACAATCGTTTTATTACCATTGAAGCCTATGACCGAACTCGGCATTATGATTTGCTGGTTACCAATAACCCGATTCATAAGAAGGAACAGACACCAGTCTATTATTTAAAAAACGATTTGGATATGGAAGATTTGGCAGCGATTCGTCAGTTATTATTCACTTAAAAGGCTTGGTTGTTCCAGGTCTTTTTTGTGAAATTCACACAATCTCCTCACATTTTTTAAAAAATTAAAAAAAGTTGATAAACAAGAAAGCGCTTTATTTTGTATACTAGTTAGTGTAAAGAGGAAATACCTCAAGATCTTTATCAGGAGGACAGCACATGTCACAAGAAAAATACATCATGGCCATTGACCAGGGAACTACAAGTTCTCGTGCCATTATTTTCAACAAAAAAGGAGAAAAGGTCAGCTCGAGTCAAAAGGAATTTACGCAGATTTTCCCTCAGGCAGGTTGGGTTGAGCACAATGCCAATGAAATTTGGAATTCCGTCCAGTCTGTTATTGCTGGAGCTTTCATCGAAAGTGGTGTCAAGCCAAGTCAAATCGAAGCAATCGGGATTACCAACCAACGTGAAACAACTGTTGTCTGGGATAAGAAAACAGGTCTTCCTATCTACAACGCTATCGTTTGGCAGTCACGTCAAACAGCACCTTTGGCTGAACAACTAAAAAGTCAAGGTTATGTGGAAAAATTCCATGAAAAGACTGGTTTGATCATCGATGCTTACTTCTCTGCTACTAAGGTTCGTTGGATTTTGGACCATGTAGAGGGCGCTCAAGAGCGAGCAGAAAAAGGAGAATTGCTCTTTGGTACTATCGATACTTGGTTGGTTTGGAAATTGACTGACGGTGCGGCTCACGTGACCGACTACTCAAACGCAGCTCGTACCATGCTTTATAATATTAAAGAACTCAAATGGGATGATGAGATTTTGGAAATTCTCAACATTCCTAAGGCTATGTTGCCAGAAGTTCGTTCTAACTCTGAAATCTACGGTAAGACAGCCCCATTCCATTTCTATGGTGGACAAGTGCCAATCTCAGGTATGGCTGGTGACCAACAGGCAGCCCTCTTTGGACAGTTGGCCTTTGAACCTGGTATGGTTAAAAATACTTATGGAACAGGTTCTTTCATCATCATGAACACTGGGGAAGAGATGCAGTTGTCTGAAAACAACCTCTTGACAACCATTGGTTATGGTATTAATGGCAAGGTTTACTATGCCTTGGAAGGTTCAATCTTCATCGCAGGAAGTGCCATTCAGTGGCTTCGTGACGGACTTCGCATGGTTGAAAATTCACCAGAATCTGAAAAATACGCTCGTGATTCTCACAACAATGATGAAGTTTATGTCGTTCCAGCCTTTACAGGTCTAGGTGCTCCATACTGGAACCAAAATGCTCGCGGTTCTGTCTTTGGCTTAACTCGTGGAACAAGTAAAGAAGACTTTATCAAGGCAACTCTTCAATCTATCGCTTATCAAGTCCGTGATATTATCGATATCATGCAAGTGGATGCTCAGACAGCTATTCAAGTCTTGAAAGTGGACGGTGGTGCAGCTATGAACAATTTCCTTATGCAGTTCCAAGCTGATATTTTGGGAATCGATATCGCACGCGCCAAAAACTTGGAAACAACAGCTCTAGGGGCAGCCTTCTTAGCAGGTTTGTCAGTAGGTTACTGGAAAGACTTGGATGAGTTGAAACTCTTGAACGAGACAGGAGAACTCTTTGAGCCATCTATGAACGAATCTCGCAAGGAACAACTCTACAAGGGCTGGAAGAAGGCTGTGAAAGCAACTCAAGTTTTTGCGGAAGTAGACGACTAATACTGGCAGAATAAAGCGATTTATTTAGAAAGTGTGTAAATATGGAATTTTCAAAGAAAACACGTGAATTATCAATTAAAAAAATGCAGGAACGCACCCTGGACCTCTTGATTATTGGGGGAGGAATCACAGGGGCTGGTGTAGCCTTGCAGGCGGCAGCTAGTGGTCTTGAGACTGGATTGATTGAAATGCAGGACTTCGCAGAAGGAACATCCAGCCGTTCAACAAAATTGGTTCACGGAGGTCTTCGTTACCTTAAGCAATTTGACGTAGAAGTAGTATCAGATACAGTTTCAGAACGTGCAGTGGTTCAACAAATCGCTCCACACATTCCAAAACCGGACCCAATGCTCTTACCAGTTTACGATGAAGATGGAGCGACCTTTAGCCTCTTCCGTCTGAAAGTAGCCATGGATCTTTACGACCTTTTGGCAGGAGTTAACAACACACCAGCTGCTAACAAGGTTTTGAGCAAGGAAGAAGTCTTGGAACGCCAGCCAAACTTGAAGAAAGAAGGTTTGGTAGGAGGTGGGGTTTATCTTGACTTCCGTAACAACGATGCCCGTCTCGTGATTGAAAACATCAAACGTGCCAACCAAGACGGTGCTCTCATTGCCAACCACGTGAAGGCAGAAGGCTTCCTCTTTGACGAAAGTGGCAAGATTACAGGTGTTGTAGCTCGTGATCTCTTGACAGACCAAGTCTTTGAAATCAAAGCTCGTCTGGTTATCAATACAACAGGTCCTTGGAGTGATAAGGTACGCAATTTGTCTAATAAGGGAACCCAATTCTCACAAATGCGTCCAACTAAGGGAGTTCACTTGGTAGTGGATTCAAGCAAGATCAAGGTTTCACAGCCAGTTTACTTTGACACAGGTTTGGGTGACGGTCGTATGGTCTTTGTTCTCCCACGTGAAAACAAGACCTACTTCGGTACAACTGATACAGACTACACAGGTGATTTGGAACATCCAAAAGTAACTCAAGAAGATGTAGATTACCTACTTGGCATTGTCAACAACCGCTTCCCAGAAGCCAACATCACCATTGATGATATCGAAAGTAGCTGGGCAGGTCTTCGTCCATTGATCGCAGGCAATAGCGCTTCTGACTACAATGGAGGAAATAACGGAACCATCAGTGATGAAAGCTTTAACAACTTGATTGCGACTGTTGAATCTTATCTCTCTAAAGAAAAAACGCGTGAAGATGTTGAGTCTGCTGTCAGCAAGCTTGAAAGCAGTACTTCTGAGAAACATTTGGACCCATCTGCAGTTTCTCGTGGTTCTAGCTTGGACCGTGATGATAATGGTCTCTTGACTCTTGCTGGTGGTAAAATCACAGACTACCGTAAGATGGCTGAAGGGGCTATGGAGCGCGTGGTTGATATCCTCAAAGCAGAATTTGACCGTAGCTTTAAACTCATCAACTCTAAGACTTACCCTGTTTCAGGTGGAGAATTGAACCCAGCAAATGTGGACTCAGAAATCGAAGCCTTTGCGCAACTTGGAGTGTCACGTGGTTTGGATAGCAAGGAAGCTCATTACCTAGCAAATCTCTACGGTTCAAATGCACCGAAGGTCTTTGCTCTTGCTCATAGTTTAGAACAAGCACCAGGACTCAGCTTGGCAGACACTTTGTCCCTTCACTATGCAATGCGCAATGAGTTGGCTCTTAGCCCAGTTGACTTCCTTCTTCGTCGTACCAACCATATGCTCTTTATGCGTGATAGCTTGGATAGCATCGTTGAGCCAGTTTTGGATGAAATGGGACGATTCTATGACTGGTCAGAAGAAGAAAAAGCAGGCTACCGTGCTGATGTCGAAGCGGCTCTCGCTCAAAATGATTTAGCAGAATTAAAAAATTAAGAAAAAATAAAAGAGGTGGAGGGCAGGACTCCTTGCCGACCGCCCCTTCTTTTTAATGGAGACAGAAAGATGATGAATGAATTATTTGGAGAATTTCTAGGGACTTTAATCCTGCTTCTTCTAGGAAATGGTGTTGTTGCAGGTGTAGTTCTTCCTAAAACCAAGAGCAACAATGCAGGTTGGATTGTGATTACTATGGGTTGGGGGATTGCAGTTGCGGTTGCAGTATTTGTATCTGGCAAGCTCAGTCCAGCTCATTTAAACCCAGCTGTGACCATCGGTGTGGCCTTAAAAGGTGGTCTGCCTTGGGCTTCCGTATTTCCATATATCTTAGCTCAGTTCGCAGGGGCTATGCTCGGTCAGATTTTGGTTTGGTTGCAATTCAAACCGCACTATGAGGCAGAAGAAAATGCAGGCAATATTTTGGCTACTTTCAGCACAGGACCAGCTATCAAAGATACTGTATCAAACTTGATTAGTGAAATCCTAGGAACTTTTGTATTGGTATTAACAATCTTTGCTTTGGGACTTTATGACCTTCAAGCAGGAATCGGAACCTTCGCAGTGGGGACTTTGATTGTCGGTATCGGTCTATCACTAGGTGGGACAACAGGCTATGCCCTGAACCCAGCTCGTGACCTTGGACCTCGTATCATGCACAGCATCTTGCCAATTTCAAACAAGGGAGACGGAGACTGGTCTTATGCTTGGATTCCTGTTGTTGGACCTGTTATCGGAGCAGCCTTGGCCGTGCTTGTATTCTCACTTTTCTAATTTAGAAAACAATTATGTTGATAGAGCTTGAGATGAGTATCTCAGGCTTTTTCATGTGAAAACCTCGCTTTTATTTTCTGTTATTTTATGCTAGAATATTAAAAATCAAATTTAATTCCAAAGCTTGTAACTAAAGGGGGAGCGCTACATGTCTAATTCATTTGTCAAGTTGTTAGTCTCTCAATTGTTTGCAAATTTAGCAGATATTTTCTTTAGAGTAACAATCATTGCTAACATATACATTATTTCAAAATCAGTAATTGCCACATCACTAGTTCCCATTTTAATAGGGATATCCTCTTTTGTTGCGAGTCTTTTAGTTCCTTTGGTTACTAAAAGGTTAGCGTTAAATAGGGTTTTATCTTTATCCCAATTTGGAAAGACTATATTATTAACGATACTGGTAGGAATGTTTACCGTAATGCAATCAGTAGCGCCTTTGGTGACCTATCTATTTGTTGTTGCAATTTCCATATTAGATGGTTTTGCAGCACCCGTTTCCTATGCTATTGTGCCGCGCTATGCGACCGATTTGGGCAAGGCTAACTCAGCCTTGTCAATGAGTGGTGAAGCTGTTCAATTGGTGGGTTGGGGATTAGGTGGACTCTTATTTGCAACAATTGGTCTGTTACCTACCACGTTTATAATTTTAATCTTGTATATAATTTCTAGCTTTCTGATGTTATTTCTTCCTAAGGCTGAAGTGGAGGTGTTAGAGTCAGAAACTAATCTTGAAATTTTGCTCAAAGGTTGGAAGTTAGTTGCTAGAGATCCTAGATTAAGACTTTTTGTATCAGCAAATTTATTGGAAATTTTTTCAAATACGATTTGGGTTTCTTCCATTATACTTGTTTTTGTAACTGAGTTATTAAATAAAACGGAAAGTTACTGGGGATATTCTAATACAGCATACTCTATTGGTATTATAATTAGTGGCTTAATTGCTTTTAGGCTCTCTGAAAAGTTCCTTGCTGCTAAATGGGAAAGTATTCTTTTTCCTCTTGTAGCTATGGCAATAGTGACACTGACTATTCTATATTTTCCAAACGCACAGATGTTTTTATTATTTTCAGCTTTAGTTGGTATGTTATCGCAGCTAAAAGAAGTTCCTGAAAGTGTATTTCTTCAGGAAACAGTAGAGGAAAATCATTTGGTTAATGTCTATTCCGTTCTTGAAGTGATTTCGATACTATCATTTTCAGTATTTGTTTTGCTAATGAGCTATATTACTGAGACTTTTGGTATTAGTATCAGTTTTTGGCTATCAGCCATTTGTCTGATGATAGAAGCTATTTTAATTTATATCAGACGAGATTATTTTAAATGAGAGACTGGTTAAAAAGTCTTGAAAAATTAGAAAAGCGCATAGTATCAGATGTTGAATGAACTGCACCCCAAAAGTTAGACAGAAAAAATCTAACTTTTGGGGTGTTT
>CAURMD010000042.1:0-9552 GCA_963525985.1 uncultured Streptococcus sp.
ACCGTATTGATGTGACCATCAATAAAGATGGCAGTTTAACGGTTCAAGACCATGGTCGTGGGATGCCGACGGGGATGCACGCTATGGGAATCCCAACAGTTGAGGTTATCTTTACCATTCTTCATGCCGGAGGGAAATTCGGTCAAGGAGGCTATAAGACATCAGGTGGACTTCACGGGGTGGGTTCTTCCGTTGTTAATGCTCTATCTAGTTGGCTGGAGGTTGAAATCACCCGTGATGGCGCAGTTTACAAGCAACGTTTTGAAAATGGTGGCAAACCTGTTACGACTTTGAAGAAAATTGGTACAGCGCCCAAGTCTAAGACAGGTACCAAAGTCACCTTCATGCCGGATGCGACTATCTTTTCTACGACAGACTTCAAGTACAATACCATTTCAGAACGCCTCAATGAGTCAGCCTTTCTCTTGAAAAATGTGACCTTGTCTCTGACAGATAAGCGAACAGATGAAGCGATTGAATTCCACTATGAGAATGGGGTACAAGATTTTGTTTCTTATCTGAACGAAGACAAGGAGACCTTAACGCCAGTTCTTTATTTTGAAGGGGAAGATAATGGTTTCCAAGTGGAAGTAGCTCTCCAGTACAATGATGGATTTTCAGATAACATTCTGTCCTTTGTCAATAACGTTCGCACCAAGGACGGTGGAACGCACGAGACAGGACTCAAGTCTGCTATTACCAAGGTTATGAATGACTATGCGCGTAAGACGGGGCTTCTCAAGGAAAAAGATAAAAACCTTGAAGGTTCAGACTATCGTGAGGGACTAGCGGCCGTTCTTTCTATCTTGGTTCCTGAAGAACACCTCCAGTTTGAAGGACAGACCAAGGACAAATTAGGCAGTCCACTAGCTCGTCCAGTTGTGGATGGAATTGTGGCGGATAAGTTGACCTTCTTCCTTATGGAAAATGGTGAATTGGCTTCTAACCTCATCCGCAAGGCTATCAAGGCGCGTGATGCTCGTGAAGCGGCACGTAAGGCGCGTGATGAAAGCCGAAATGGTAAGAAAAATAAGAAAGATAAGGGCTTGCTGTCTGGGAAATTGACCCCAGCCCAATCTAAGAATCCTGCTAAGAATGAACTCTATCTGGTCGAAGGTGATTCTGCCGGTGGCTCTGCCAAACAAGGTCGTGACCGCAAGTTCCAGGCTATTCTACCTCTTCGTGGTAAGGTTATCAATACAGCCAAGGCCAAGATGGCGGATATTCTCAAAAATGAAGAAATCAATACCATGATTTATACCATCGGTGCTGGTGTAGGAGCAGACTTCTCCCTTGAAGATGCCAACTATGACAAGATCATTATCATGACCGATGCGGATACAGACGGTGCCCACATTCAAACACTTCTCTTAACCTTCTTTTATCGCTATATGCGTCCTCTTGTCGAGGCAGGACATGTTTATATCGCCCTCCCGCCTCTTTACAAGATGTCAAAAGGTAAAGGCAAGAAAGAAGAAGTGGCCTACGCATGGACAGACGGAGAACTTGAAGAACTCCGCAAACAATTTGGTAAAGGTGCTACACTCCAACGTTATAAAGGTCTTGGTGAGATGAATGCAGACCAGCTCTGGGAAACAACCATGAATCCAGAAACTCGCACCCTCATCCGTGTCACAATCGAAGACCTAGCTCGCGCCGAACGTCGTGTCAATGTTCTCATGGGAGATAAGGTCGAACCACGCCGTAAGTGGATTGAAGATAATGTCAAGTTTACGCTGGAAGAAGCGACAGTGTTTTAATGATTTAGTAAGATTAAGAGTGATAGCCGTAAACGAGGAGAAATTTATGATTAAATTTTTGAGGAATATTGACTATAGCACAAAAGGTGATGTGTTATCGGGATTTACTGATGAGGTAGTAAAAAATATTCTTATTGATTACTATCAAAACAATTTAAAACTTAACGAAATTATTAAAAAATATTCTATTCATACTATAGCATCTAATTTAAGAAAAGAATTTCCAAAAGTTTCTACTTCGTTTATTTGTGAGATATGTGGTGAAGAAAAATACATCCAACTACCGACAAAAAAGGATTATGACAAGCTAGTTAATAATGACCAGTTAGATAACTATTTCGTTCAAGACAATAGATGCTTCAGTTGTGGGCATAAAAATAATGATGATGACTGCTCTTGTGATTATTGTTCAAAAGAAAAGCGTCGAAAAATACTGGACACTTATTTTCTTGAAGAAATTCGATATATATCCGGGTTTGGGCTACGAGAGCAGCTATATTTATCAACTATTTTACAGGGATTTAATATTAGTGAAGATGAATTTGATATTCCTTCTTTCTCGGAAATCAAAAATCAAAAATTACCACAAATGTTTTTTGATGGTAATTATCCCATTGATGAAATATACTTTCTGAAAGAAAAGAATATTTTAGAAATATCCCCAAGAAGCTCTACAACAGCATTTTGTAGTAATAAAGAAATTAAACAAGACCCCAAATTTGCAAATGAAAAATTTCCAAATGTGTTTTATAAGACAAGAGTACGTTTCTCTTTTCAAAATTTAAAAAATGTTTATTCAGAGAAAGATGAACACTGGTTTTCAAATTTTAAGTTTTTAACAAATCTTAAATTTACTGAGACTGAAATAAATCAACTGTGGTTAGAGTTGGCTGAAAAAGAATTGTTTAAACTATTTGACTATCAATTTAGGGAGGAATTTCATTTTGAATATTCTTCAGGGTATAGCGAGAAAGATGAAAATAAGGCTAAGCAACTTATAAAAACAGAAATTAAAAATCTTTTATTTAAATATTCGCCGTCAAAAGTCTACTGTATATTATATCAGGGAGTAAAAA
The DNA here is from genome assembly GCA_963525985.1 of uncultured Streptococcus sp. Lineage (GTDB taxonomy): Bacteria > Bacillota > Bacilli > Lactobacillales > Streptococcaceae > Streptococcus. The sequence continues at coordinate 2,837 of CAURMD010000042.1, forward strand.
AAGCTGTAACACATAAACAGAAGCATGGTATGACACATTACAGAGACAACCAAGTTCAATTTGTTATTTCTTATGGGATTAAATCATGGCTAAAATATAATGAGGAGCGTATTAGTGATTATGATTATCCTTGGACTTCGGAGATGTCGTTAGTTTCTACTCTATTTTTTAAAAATATTTTACAGAATGATGAGTGGTTTTATAACTTAATCCCTATTGATAAAGTTGAAATTATTGAGCAAGATTTCATGGAATATTTCTGTGGTCTATCACGAGAAAAACAACTTTTATTATTAGAAAAACTATCACTAATTAGCGAGTATTCTTTACTTAGGGAGGAAACTGACTAACAAATATCCTTGCGTACCTCACTTCCCCCAAAATATCTTCCTAAAAAAGTGACTGACAGAAAAAAAGTCAGTTTGTCTGTCTCATGGGAGAGACTGGCACAAAAATATTCAAAAAGAAAAATGAAAAAAGTATATGAATTAAAAAGTTTGTCCCTGAGTGACTTAGACAATCAGGAGTTTATCGGCTTGGTAGGTCTGCACCATTCGGATTTACGGATTTTTGCTGGAAAAGAAGCTGTAGAAATCGGCTGGCGTTTGCGAAAAGAGTTTTGGAATCGTAGTTATGAGACGGAGGCTGCCCAAGCCTGTCTAGACTTCGCTTTCCAGCAAGCTGGCTTGTCAGAAGTTTACTCTTTTACATCCTTGTACAATCTCCCTTCGCAAAAAGTCATGCAAAAGCTAGGCATGGAATTTGTCAAAGAATTTGATAATGAAAAAGTTCCAGCAGTCAGTCCTCTTTATAGACATATCCTTTACAGAATCAAGAGTTTTCACTAAAAGGCAGGTATTCCCATGAGAACTGAAACAGAAATGATGAATCTGATTTTACAAATAGCTGAAAGTTTAAAAGTCGATGCTGTTGCTTTATCGGGTTCTAGAACAAATGATCATGCTCCGAAAGATGAATTTCAAGACTATGATGTTGTTTATCTTGTTGATAATCTTGAAAACCTAATTTCAGACTTGTCTTGGTTGGACCAGTTTGGCAAACGCATTATCGAGCAAGAAGTTGGTCTTGGTCAACGTCGTCTATACCTCATGCTCTTTGAAGATGGTAATCGGATTGATTTGACTCTATGTTCTAAAGTGCATATCAAGGAGTGGATAGAAAGCGAAGCGAATTTCATTGTTCTAGAAGACCCTAAGGGATTGTTTGTACCTCATTCACCAACTCCCCAGCGTTACTGGACAAGCCCAGCTAGTGAGACGGATTTTGAAAAAACCTGCAATGAATTTTGGTGGGTGTCAGCCTACGTGGTCAAAGGAATTTGTCGTAAGCAAGTCATCTATGCGACCGACCATCTCTATGGTATTTGTCAGCAAGAATTATTGAAGATCTTAGCTTGGCAGGTCGCAAGTGATAAGGGGACGGTCGATATCGGCAAGAATTACAAGTATCTTTTTAACTACTTGCCTGCTGAGAAAGAGAAACAATTCTCAAATTTATTTGATTTCGCAAGTTTAGATAAAATCATTCAGTCTTTGTTTGCTACGATGAAATTTTTCCACCAAGAAGCTCAATCCCTTGCTCAAAAAATGGGCTTTGACTACGATAAAGAAGTGACTGAGAAGATGATTGAGTATGCTGAGGAAAGACTCGAAACAAATGAAACATTTACAAAATAATAAGATAACAAAATTTTTACTGATTAGTTTTCTCATTTCTTGGGGATTTGGTTGGGGATTACTCGCTTTTCTGACGCAAATGAGCCTCTTAAGTCTAACAAGTCCACTAGGAGTTTTTCTCCATTTACTAGGAGGTTTCGGTCCAACAATTGCGGCCATTTCTTGTTTGCCTCAAAAATCCATTAAAAGCATAGTCTCTTTTATCTTAGGGGACTCAAAGAAATATATTTTGTTACTTCTTTTACTAATTTTCGTGCAGACAGGTGTCATTGCTTTCTCATCTAAGGAGTTTAATCCGGCTTTTCCACTAGGAAATTTGTTTGTTGTTTTTTTGAGTGCAGTCTGTGTTTATGGTGGCGAAGAAGAATTGGGATGGAGAGGCATCTTGCAACCAACTTTGGAAACTAGATTCTCCTTTTGGATTTCCGGTTTGATAACAGGTTGTATTTGGGCAATATGGCATGTACCTTTATGGTTTGTAATTGGAAGTTCTCAAAGTAGGATGCCTTTTATATTATTCAGTCTATTTGCAATTTATCTCAGTATTCTTCTAGCAGCTGTTTTCAAAAAGACTAAGTCGGTCCTTTTTTGTGCCATTTTTCACGGCCTAATTAATACCCTACTTAGCTTATTTGTTATTAAAATTAATCTTTTATTCATTCTAGGATTAGTAGGATTGCTCTTCTTTTCTCACTACCTACAAAGAAACAGTTAAATTTATAAAATATAGATTTACTTTACAATAAAACACTAAAAAGAGAATTATTATGTCCAACATTCAAAATATGTCCCTAGAGGATATCATGGGAGAGCGCTTTGGTCGCTACTCCAAGTACATTATTCAAGACCGGGCTTTGCCAGATATTCGTGATGGCTTGAAGCCGGTTCAGCGCCGTATCCTTTATTCGATGAATAAGGATGGCAATACCTTTGACAAGAGCTACCGCAAGTCGGCCAAGTCTGTCGGTAACATCATGGGGAATTTCCACCCACACGGTGACAGTTCTATCTATGATGCCATGGTTCGTATGTCACAAGATTGGAAAAATCGTGAGATTCTAGTTGAAATGCACGGTAATAACGGTTCTATGGACGGAGATCCGCCTGCGGCTATGCGTTATACAGAGGCGCGTTTGTCTGAAATTGCTGGCTACCTTCTTCAAGATATCGAGAAAAAGACAGTTCCTTTTGCTTGGAACTTTGATGATACCGAGAAAGAACCAACGGTCTTACCAGCAGCCTTTCCAAACCTCTTGGTCAATGGTTCGACTGGGATTTCGGCTGGTTATGCGACAGATATTCCACCTCATAATTTAGCTGAGGTCATCGATGCGGCGGTTTACATGATTGACCACCCAACCGCCAAGGTGGACAAACTCATGGAATTCTTGCCTGGACCAGACTTCCCGACAGGAGGAATTATTCAGGGGCGTGATGAAATCAAGAAGGCCTATGAAACTGGGAAAGGGCGCGTGGTTGTTCGTTCTAAGACTGAGATTGAAAAGCTAAAAGGTGGTAAGGAACAAATCGTTATCACTGAGATTCCTTATGAAATCAACAAGGCCAATCTGGTTAAGAAAATCGATGATGTTCGTGTTAATAACAAGGTAGCTGGTATTGCTGAAGTTCGTGATGAGTCTGACCGTGATGGTCTACGTATTGCTATTGAGCTAAAAAAAGATGCCAATACGGAGCTTGTTCTTAATTATCTTTTCAAATACACTGACCTACAAATAAATTACAATTTTAACATGGTGGCGATTGACAATTTCACACCTCGTCAGGTTGGGATCGTTCCAATCTTGTCTAGCTACATTGCCCACCGTCGTGAAGTGATTTTGGCGCGTTCACGCTTTGACAAGGAAAAGGCTGAGAAACGTCTCCATATCGTCGAAGGTTTGATTCGCGTGATTTCCATTTTGGACGAAGTCATTGCTCTTATCCGTGCTTCTGAGAATAAGGCGGACGCCAAGGAAAACCTCAAAGTTAGCTATGATTTTACGGAAGAACAGGCTGAGGCTATCGTAACCTTGCAACTGTATCGTTTGACCAATACAGACGTAGTTGTCTTGCAGGAAGAAGAAGCAGAACTTCGTGAAAAGATTGCTATGCTTGCGGCGATTATCGGTGATGAACGGACCATGTACAATCTCATGAAGAAAGAACTTCGTGAGGTCAAGAAGAAATTTGCGACTCCACGTTTGAGTACTTTAGAAGACACTGCGAAAGCAATCGAGATTGATACAGCTAGTCTGATCGCCGAGGAAGATACCTACGTCAGCGTGACCAAGGCAGGTTACATCAAGCGTACCAGCCCACGTTCCTTTGCAGCCTCCACCTTGGAAGAAATTGGCAAGCGTGATGATGACCGTTTAATCTTTGTACAAGCTGTCAAGACAACCCAGCATCTCTTGATGTTTACGACACTTGGAAATGTCATTTATCGACCAATTCATGAATTGGCAGATATTCGCTGGAAGGATATCGGAGAGCATCTGAGCCAGACCATTACAAACTTCGAAACTAACGAAGAAATCCTTTATGTGGAAGTGGTGGATCAGTTTGATGATGCGACAACCTACTTTGCGGCGACTCGTTTCGGTCAAATCAAGCGTGTAGAGCGAAAAGAGTTCACTCCATGGCGAACCTACAAGTCTAAGTCTGTCAAGTATGCTAAGCTCAAAGACGAGACAGACAAGATTGTAGCAGTGGCTCCGATTAAACTAGATGATGTTCTTTTGATTAGCCAAAATGGTTATGCCCTTCGTTTCAATATCGAAGAGGTTCCAGTTGTCGGTGCTAAGGCTGCAGGTGTCAAAGCTATGAACCTGAAAGCAGATGATGTACTCCAATCCGCCTTTATCTGTAACACCTCATCCTTCTACCTCTTGACCCAACGTGGAAGTTTGAAACGTGTTTCTATTGACGAAATTCCGGCAACCAGCCGTGCCAAACGTGGCTTACAAGTCTTGCGTGAGTTGAAAAACAAACCGCATCGTGTCTTCTTGGCAGGTGCAGTTGCAGAACAAGGCTTCGTTGGTGATCTCTTCAGTACAGAAGTGGAAGAGAACGACCAAACTCTGCTTGTTCAATCAAACAAAGGAACAATCTATGAAAGCCGATTGCAAGACTTGAACCTGTCAGAACGCACTAGCAACGGAAGCTTCATTTCTGATACCATTTCTGATGAAGAAGTTTTTGACGCTTATCTTAAAGAAGTATTTACAGAAGCCAAATAAGTGAAATGAAGAATCAGTTCTCAGAGCTGATTCTTTTTATTGAAGAAATTTTCTGAAAATTACAAAATATACTTGCTATTTTAGAAAAATAGTGTAGAATAAAAGAAATAGGTTTTTAGAATAAGGAGTGGAATATGACAGTAACGATTGATTGGGAAAATCTCGGTTTTTCCTATATGAAATTACCTTATCGCTATATTGCTCATTTTAAAAATGGACAATGGAATCAAGGAGAACTTACAGAGGATGCAACCTTGCATATTTCAGAGTCTTCTCCAAGTCTTCACTATGGACAACAAGCATTCGAAGGTTTAAAAGCTTATCGTACTAAGGATGGCAGTGTTCAACTGTTCCGTCCTGATGAAAATGCTAAACGCCTGCAACGTACTTGTGATCGTCTCTTGATGCCACAAGTTCCGACAGAAATGTTTGTAGAAGCTTGTAAGGCAGTTGTTCGTGCGAATGAAGAATATGTACCTCCATACGGAACAGGTGGAACCCTTTATCTTCGTCCTCTTTTGATTGGAGTAGGAGATATTATCGGAGTAAAACCGGCAGAGGAATACATTTTTACCATCTTTGCTATGCCGGTTGGAAATTACTTTAAGGGTGGTTTGGTCCCAACCAACTTCTTGATTCAGGATGAATACGACCGTGCAGCTCCAAATGGTACAGGTGCAGCTAAGGTTGGTGGAAACTATGCTGCCAGTCTCTTGCCAGGGAAATTGGCTAAGTCACGTCATTTCTCAGATGTTATTTACCTAGACCCTTCAACTCATACAAAGATTGAAGAAGTCGGATCAGCTAACTTCTTTGGAATCACAGCTGATAATGAATTTGTAACACCATTGAGTCCATCTATCTTGCCATCTATTACTAAGTATTCTTTGCTTTATTTGGCAGAACACCGCTTGGGCTTGACTCCTATTGAGGGGGATGTTCCAATTGATAACCTTGACCGTTTTGTAGAGGCAGGTGCCTGTGGTACAGCAGCAGTTATTTCGCCAATTGGTGGAATTCAGCACGGCGATGATTTCCATGTATTCTATAGTGAAACAGAAGTTGGCCCTGTGACTCGTAAACTCTATGATGAATTGACAGGAATTCAGTTTGGCGATATTCCAGCGCCAGAAGGTTGGATTGTAAAAGTAGATTAAAAATATATTAAAGGAGATTTTTATGAAATCGAAAAAGTTGCTCTTAACAGCAGGAGTGGTCCTGAGCACAACAGCTCTTTTAGCAGCCTGTGGAAAAGCTGATAAAGAAGCAGATGCTCCGACAACATTTTCTTATGTTTATGCAGTGGATCCAGCATCCTTGGACTACAGCATAGCAACGCGTACATCCACAACAGATATTATCGGGAATGTCGTTGATGGTTTGATGGAAAATGATAAATATGGTAATGTTATTCCTTCTTTGGCTGAGGATTGGTCTGTCTCAAAAGATGGATTGACTTATACCTATAAACTTCGTAAAGGAGTGAAATGGTACACTTCAGAAGGTGAAGAATACGCAGAAGTAACAGCCCATGACTTTGTGACAGGACTAAAACACGTTGCTGATGGTAAGTCAGACGGTGTCTCTCTCATCCAAAATTCAATCAAAGGCTTGGACGCCTATATGACTGGTGAAACCAATGATTTCTCTACAGTTGGTGTTAAAGCTTTGGATGACTACACAGTTGAGTATACATTGAATGCGCCAGAAAGTTTCTGGAATTCAAAAGTTACAACAGCGACGATGTTGCCTGTAAATGAAGAGTTTTTGAAGGCATCAG
>CAURMD010000043.1:0-9501 GCA_963525985.1 uncultured Streptococcus sp.
AAAAGACTTGCGTTGAAGCGAAAGGTTACTGACACGCCCGGCCGCTTTGCCATGGCATGGCGTGCTGGAGAACTTTCGTGGAGAAGTCGCTACTAGATAGCGGCGAATAAATGTATAGGAGGAGAAATGATGGCAAAACAAAAAATTCGTATTCGTCTTAAAGGATATGATCACAGATTAGTAGATCAAAGTGCAGAGAAAATTGTTGAAACTGCAAAACGTTCTGGAGCAAAAGTTTCTGGACCAATTCCATTACCAACGGAAAAAGCAGTATACACAATCTTACGTTCAGTTCACATTTACAAAGATAGCCGTGAACAATTCGAACAACGTACACACAAACGCCTAATCGATATTATTGAACCAACACAAAAAACAGTTGACGCTTTAATCAGCTTAAACTTACCATCAGGTGTTGACATCGAATTAAAATTATAATTATAGGAGGTGACTTTCGATGACCAAAGGTATCTTAGGAAGAAAAGTAGGTATGACTCAAATCTTCGCTGAAAATGGAGAATTAATCCCAGTAACAGTAGTTGAAGCGAAAGGTAACGTCGTATTACAAAAGAAAACAGAAGAAGTTGAAGGATACAACGCAATCCAATTAGGATTCGACGATAAACGTCCTTACGATAAAGAACGTAAAGACCGTTTAGTAAAAGTTGCGAACAAACCTGAACAAGGTCACGCAGATAAAGCTAACACTGCTCCAAAACGTTTCGTACGCGAAATCAGAGATGCAGAAGTTGCTAATTATGAAGTAGGTCAAGAAGTCCAAGTTGATATTTTTGCAGCAGGGGACTTAGTTGACGTAACAGGAGTAAGTAAAGGTAAAGGATTCCAAGGGGCAATCAAGCGTCATGGACAAAGCCGCGGACCAATGGCTCACGGTTCTCGTTACCACCGTCGTCCTGGGTCAATGGGACCTGTAGCACCTAACCGTGTATTCAAAGGTAAAGCATTACCAGGTCAAATGGGTGGAGTTACAGTTACTACTCAAAACTTAGAAATCGTAAGCGTAGATGTAGAAAATGGATTAATCCTAGTTAAAGGATGTATTCCAGGATCTAAGAAAAGCTTCGTAAAAATCCAATCAGCAGTTAAATCTGGTAAATAATCGGAAAATATACGGAAGGAGGAAATTAGATAATGCCACAATTAGATTTATTTAAACAAGACGGTACTAAAGTTGGTGCAGTTGAAGCTAATGAAGCAGTATTCGGAATTGAACCAAATCAACACGTTTTATTCCAAGCTGTAACTTTACAAAGAGCATCACTTCGTCAAGGTACACACAAAACAAAAGGACGTTCTGAAGTTTCAGGTGGTGGTCGCAAACCATGGCGTCAAAAAGGAACAGGTCGTGCTCGTCAAGGATCTATCCGTTCACCACAATGGCGTGGAGGTGGAATTGTATTCGGACCTACACCACGTAGCTACAGCTTCAAAATGCCTCGTAAAATGCGTCGTTTAGCATTACGTTCTGCTTTATCTTCTAAAGTAGCAGCTAACGAAGTATTTGCATTAGAAAGTTTATCATTTGATACAATTAAAACTAAAAACTTTAAAGAAATGTTATCAAACCTTAGCCTAGAGAAAAAAGTATTATTCGTAGTTACTGAACTAGAAGAAAATACTGTTTTATCAGGAAGAAATATTCCAGGAGTTGAATTCGTAGAAACAACTGGTCTTAACGTATTAGACATCTTAGGAAGCAACAAAGTTGTATTCACTAAAGATGCAGTAGAAAAAGTTGGGGAGGTATTAGCATAATGGAAGCACGCGATATTATCAAACGCCCAGTACTAACTGAAAAAAGTTATTTATTAATGCAAGAAAATAAATACACTTTCCTAGTAGACACACGCGCTCACAAAACTCAAATTAAACAAGCTATCGAAGAAATCTTCGGAGTTAAAGTTGAGAAAGTAAACGTAATGAACTACAAACCAAAATTCCGTCGTGTTGGAAGATACGGTGGTTACACTAACAAACGTAGAAAAGCAATCGTTAAGTTAGCAGAAGGACAAACAATCGAAGGATTATTCGCTTAAGAATAACAAATACCATTAAGGAGGAAAAATGACAAATGGCAATTAAAGTATATAAAGCTATAACTAACGGTCGTCGTAACATGACATCATTAGATTTCGCGGAAATTACAACTAACAAACCAGAAAAGTCATTATTAGCGCCGCTACCGAAAAAAGCGGGAAGAAATAACCAAGGTAAAATTACTGTTCGTCACCACGGTGGAGGACACAAAAAACAATACCGTATTATTGACTTCAAGAGAAATAAAGACAACGTACCAGCAAAAGTTGCTACTATCGAGTACGATCCAAACCGTTCAGCGAACATCGCTCTATTACACTATGTAGATGGAGAAAAAAGATACATCATCGCTCCTAAAGAACTTAAAGTAGGACAAATCTTAGTATCTGGTGAAACTGCTGATATTAAAGTTGGTAATGCATTACCACTAGCAAACATCCCTGTAGGGACATTAATTCACAACATCGAACTTAAACCTGGTAAAGGTGGACAATTAGTACGTTCTGCTGGAGCAAGTGCTCAAGTACTTGGTAAAGAAGGTAAATACGTATTAGTACGTCTTAAATCAGGAGAAGTAAGAATGATCTTAGCAACTTGCCGTGCTACAATCGGTGAAGTTGGTAACGAACAACACGGACTAGTAAATATCGGTAAAGCCGGTAGAACTCGTTGGTTAGGTAAAAGACCAACTGTACGTGGATCTGTTATGAACCCGAACGATCACCCACACGGTGGTGGTGAAGGACGTACTTCAATCGGACGTAAATCACCTATGTCACCATGGGGTAAACCTACTCTTGGTAAGAAAACTCGTTCTAAAAAAGCTCGTTCAAACAAATTTATCGTACGTGCTAGAACTAAATAATAAAATTAATCAAAGGTTAGTTGGTGAGGAGCAAGTGCTCTTTACCACACCCTTAAGTATGCAAAGTATCGGAAAGGAGATAACACAATGGCTCGTAGTTTAAAAAAAGGACCATTCGCTGATCACCACTTATTAGCAAAAGTTGAAAAAATGAACGAACAAGAAAAGAAACAAGTAATTAAAACTTGGTCTCGTCGTTCAACAATCTTCCCAACATTCATAGGACTTACTTTTGCAGTATATGACGGAAGAAAACATGTACCTGTATATGTGACTGAAGATATGGTAGGACACAAATTAGGTGAGTTTGCACCAACAAGAACTTACAAAGGTCACGTTGCAGACGACAGAAAAACAAGAAGATAATTTAGAAATTAGTAAAATCAAGGAGGCACATTCATGGAGTCAAAAGCAATCGCTAAGACAGTCCGCATCGCTCCTCGTAAAGTAAGACTAGTATTAGACTTAGTACGTGGAAAAAAAGTGGGCGAAGCATTAGGAATTTTAGAATTCACAACTAAATCAGCTTCTTTACCAGTAGCTAAAGTTATTAAATCAGCTGCTGCTAACGCTGAACACAACTATGGAATGAATGTAGAAGACTTAGTAGTATCACAAGCATTTGCAAATGAAGGACCAACTCTTAAAAGATTCCGTCCAAGAGCAAAAGGTGCTGCAAGTTCAATCAACAAAAGAACAAGTCACATCACTATCGTTTTAAGTGATAACAAATAATAAAAATTAAGAAATTATAAAAGCTAAACTAGTTAAAGGAGGCTACAAACTGTGGGTCAAAAAGTACATCCAATAGGCTTACGTGTTGGAGTTATTCGTGATTGGGATTCAAAATGGTATGCGGAAAAAGATTTCGCTGCTAACTTACACGAAGATTTCAAAATCCGTGAGTTCATCAGTAAACAATTAAAAGACGCTTCAGTTTCTAAAGTAGAAATTGAAAGATTTGATAAGAAAGTAAACATTTCAGTACACACTGGTAAACCAGGTATGGTTATCGGTAAAGGTGGTTCTGAAATCGATAAATTAAGATTAGAATTAAACAAATTAACTGGAAAAAGAGTACACATTAATGTAGTTGAAATCAAAAAAGTTGATATCGACGCTAAATTAGTAGCTGAAAACATTGCTCGTCAATTAGAAGCTCGTGTATCATTCCGTCGTGCTCAAAAACAAGCTATCCAAAGAGCTATGAGAGCAGGAGCTAAAGGAATCAAAACTCAAGTATCAGGACGTCTTGGTGGAGCAGATATCGCTCGTGCAGAACACTACTCAGAAGGTTCAGTGCCACTACACACATTAAGAGCAGACATCGACTACGCTCACGAAGAAGCAGATACAACTTATGGTAAACTTGGAGTTAAAGTTTGGATTAACCGTGGTGAAGTATTACCAACTAGAAAATCTGAAAAAGGAGGTAACTAATTTATGTTAATGCCTAAACGTGTTAAATATCGTCGTCAACACAGACAATCAACAAAAGGTAAATCTAAAGGCGGAAACGTAGTAGATTTCGGTGAATTTGGATTACAAGCTACTACTGCAGCAAGAGTTACTTCTCGTCAAATAGAAGCTGCTCGTATAGCGATGACTCGTTATATGAAACGTGGTGGTAAAGTTTGGATTAAAATCTTCCCTCACATGCCTTACACTAAAAAACCATTAGAAGTACGTATGGGATCTGGTAAAGGTGCAGTAGAAGGATGGGTTGCAATCGTTAAACCAGGTAGAGTGATGTTCGAAGTTGCTGGAGTAAGTGAAGAAGTTGCACGTGAAGCTCTAAGACTTGCATCTCACAAGTTACCTGTTAAATGTAAATTTGTAAAACGTGAAGAAACAGGTGGTGAAGCATAATGAAAACAAATGAATTCAAATCAATGATTAGAGAATTAACTTCACAAGAGTTAGAAACAAAAATCAAAGAATTAAAAGAAGAGCTTTTCAACTTACGCTTCCAATTGGCAACTGGTCAATTAGAAAATACAGCTCGTATTAGTCAAGTTAGAAAATCAATCGCTCGTATGAAAACTGTTATTCGCGAAAGAGAATTAGCGAATAAATAATATAGGAGGCAAACATGACTGAGAGAAATGATAGAAAAGTTTACGTTGGAAAAGTAGTTTCTGATAAAATGGACAAAACAATCACAGTTTTAGTAGAAACTTACAAAAAACATCCTCTATACGGTAAACGTGTAAAATATTCTAAAAAATTCAAAGCACATGATGAAAACAATGTTGCTAAATTAAATGATATCGTTAAAATAATGGAAACTCGTCCATTATCTGCAACTAAAAACTTCCGTTTAGTAGAAGTAGTAGAAGAAGCAGTTATAATCTAATAAAACTAGGATAAACCCTAAGAAGGAGGCAAAAAGCGCATGATTCAACAAGAAACACGCTTAAAAGTGGCTGATAACTCAGGAGCAAAAGAAGTTTTAACAATCAAAGTTCTAGGTGGTTCAGGACGTAAAGTTGCTAACATTGGTGACGTAATTGTATGTTCTGTTAAAAAAGCAACACCAGGTGGAGTTGTTAAAAAAGGTGAAGTAGTTAAAGCCGTAATCGTTCGTACAAAAACAGGAGCTCGTCGTAACGACGGTTCATATATTAAATTTGATGAAAATGCTTGTGTAATTATCCGTGATGATAAGAGCCCACGTGGTACACGTATTTTCGGACCAGTTGCTCGTGAATTAAGAGACGGTAACTACATGAAAATCGTATCACTAGCTCCAGAAGTATTATAATATAAAAAGTACAGTAAAGAAGGAGGTTAACAAGAAATGTTCATTAAAAAAGGTGATAAAGTTGTAGTAATTACTGGTAAAGACAAAGGTAAAGTTGGTACAGTAATCGAAGCTCAACCTAAAAAAGATCGTGTTGTTGTAGAAGGTGTTAACATCATTAAAAAACACGTTAAGAATTCTCAAGATGCACCTCAAGGTGGAATCGTTGAAAAAGAAGCAGCAATTCACGTATCAAACGTAATGTTACAAGATCCTGAAACTGGAAAAGCGACAAGAGTACGTTTCGAAACAAAAGATGGTAAGAAAGTACGTATCGCAGTAAAATCAGGAAAAGAAATATAATAATAGTTGAAGAAAGGAGGCACTATTTTAGATGGCTCGTTTAGAAGATAAATTTAAATCTGAGATAACAAAAGAATTAATGACAAAATTTGAGTACAGCAGTGTAATGCAAGTACCAAAAATTGAAAAAATCGTAATTAACATGGGTGTAGGTGATGCTGTGCAAAACTCTAAAGCCCTAGACAACGCAGTAGCAGAATTAGCTTTAATTTCTGGTCAAAAACCATTAGTAACAAGAGCTAAAAAATCAATCGCTACTTACAGACTTCGTGAAGGTATGCCTATCGGGGCTAAAGTTACTTTACGTGGAGAAAGAATGTATGAATTCTTCGATAAATTAGTAACTGTAGCACTTCCACGTGTACGTGACTTCCACGGTGTTTCTAAAAAAGCATTCGATGGTCGTGGTAACTACACACTAGGTGTTAAAGAACAATTAATTTTCCCTGAAATTGATTACGATAAAGTAAGTAAAGTACGTGGTATGGACATCGTTATAGTAACAACAGCTAACACTGATGAAGAAGCTCGTGAGTTATTAACACAATGTGGAATGCCATTCGCAAAATAAGAAAGGTGAGGTAAAAGACACATGGCTAAAAAAGCAATGGTAGAGCGTGAATTAAAACGCCAAAAATTAGTTGACAAGTATGCAGCTAAAAGAGCGGAATTAAAAGCTAAAGGTGATTACATCGGACTTAGCAAACTTCCAAAAAACTCAGCTCCAGCTCGTTTACACAATCGTTGTAGCATAACTGGACGTCCTCACGGATACATTGGAAAATTTGGAATCAGCCGTATTAAATTCCGTGAATTAGCTTACAAAGGACAAATTCCTGGAGTTAAAAAAGCAAGTTGGTAATATATTAGTAGAAGAAAGGAGGATTTATCCTAATGACAATGACAGATCCTATCGCAGATATGCTAACACGTATTCGTAATGCTAACATGGTTAAACACGAAACATTAGAATTACCTGCGTCAAATATTAAAAAGCAAATTGCAGAAATCTTAAAACAAGAAGGTTTCATTAAAGATGTAGAATACATCGAAGATAACAAACAAGGAAAACTTAAACTTACTCTTAAATACTCAAAAGGTGAAAGAGTAATTAAAGGAATTAAAAGAATTTCAAAACCTGGTTTACGTGTATACGCTAAAGCAGATGAACTGCCAAGAGTATTAAACGGACTAGGAATAGCAATCGTATCAACTTCAACTGGAGTTGTAACTGATAAAGTTGCTCGTAAAAATAACACAGGTGGAGAAGTATTAGCTTACATCTGGTAATATTATAAGGAGGTGCCAATTAAATGTCACGTATAGGTAATAAAGTTATTACAGTACCTGCAGGGGTTGAAGTTAACATCGTTGATAACTTCGCAACAGTTAAAGGACCTAAAGGTGAATTAAAACAACAATTTGATAAAGACATGACTTTCAACATTGAAGGAAGTGAAATCACAGTAGTACGTCCATCTGACTCTAAACGTCACCGTACAGTACACGGAACAACTCGTGCTATCTTAGCAAACATGGTTGAAGGTGTATCTGCTGGATTCAAAAAAGAACTTGAATTAATCGGGGTTGGATACCGTGCTCAAATGCAAGGTAAAAAATTAGTACTAAGTGTTGGATACTCTCACCCAGTTGAATTCGAAGAAATCGAAGGAATTACATTAGGTGTTGAAGGAAACACTAAAGTTAGTATCGAAGGTATTAACAAAGAAGTAGTAGGACAATACGCAGCTAAAGTTCGTGCAGTACGTCCTCCAGAACCTTATAAAGGTAAAGGTATTCGCTACGTTGGTGAATATGTTCGCCGTAAAGAAGGAAAAACTGGTAAATAATAGATAACAGAAAGGAGTGTTTCAAATATGATTACGAAACTTGATAAAAATAAAGTTCGTAAAAAAAGACACGCAAGAGTACGTGTTAAAGTTCAAGGAACTACAGAAGTTCCACGTTTAAACGTATACCGTTCAAACACAAACATTTACGCACAAATTATTGATGACACTAAAGGTGTTACATTAGCACAAGCTTCTTCATTAAAACTTGAGAACGTTTCTAAATCAAGTGTAGAAGCAGCTAAAGAAGTTGGAAAATTAATCGCAGAAGTAGCTAAAACTAAAGGAATTGAAAAAGTTGTTTTCGACCGTGGAGGATACCTATATCACGGACGTGTTAAAGCATTAGCTGAAGCAGCACGTGAAAACGGACTTGTATTCTAATAAGGAGGGAAATAAGTAGATGCGTCAAGAAGAAATCAAAAAAGAATTTGAAGAACGCGTAGTTGCCATTCGCCGTGTAGCTAAAGTTGTTAAAGGTGGACGTCGTTTCCGTTTCTCTGCTTTAGTAGTAGTTGGTGACAAAAATGGTCGCGTAGGATTTGGTACAGGTAAAGCTCAAGAAGTACCAGATGCAATCAGAAAAGCAGTTGAAGCTGCTAAACATAACTTAATTACTGTACCAGTAGTTAATGGAACAATACCTCACGAAATCATCGGACAATTTGGAGCAGGTTCAGTATTAATCAAACCAGCTGCACCTGGTACAGGGGTTATCGCTGGTGGACCAGTTCGTGCCGTATTAGAATTATCAGGTATTTCAAATATCTTATCAAAATCTCTAGGTTCAAACACACCAGTAAACATGGTTCGTGCTACAATCGAAGGATTAACAAGATTACAAACAGTAGAACACGTAGCAGCTTTACGTGGTAAATCTGTGGAAGAATTATTAGGATAAGAGGAGGGAAAAGAACATGACATTAAAAGTAACCCTAACTCGTAGTACTATTGGTCGTCCAAAGAATCAAAGAAAAGTTGTTGAAGCTCTTGGTCTTAAAAAAATGCACCAAACAGTTGAACACAAAGATAACGCTGCGATTCGCGGAATGATTAACAAAGTTTCACACTTAGTAACAGTAGAAGAAAAATAAGAATTATTAATACAAGGAGGTGCTAGTCTAAATGAAATTACATGAATTACAACCAGTTGAAGGTTCTCGTAAAGAGCGTAACAGAGTAGGTCGTGGGATTGGATCAGGAAATGGTAAAACTTCAGGACGTGGTCAAAAAGGACAAAAAGCACGTAGTGGTGGTGGAGTTCGCCCAGGATTTGAAGGTGGACAAAACCCATTATTCAGACGTATTCCAAAACGTGGATTTAACAATGTAAACAGAAAAGAATTTGCAGTTGTAAATCTTGACGACTTAAATAAATTTGAAGATGGTACTGTAGTATCACCTGCTCTATTATTAGAAACTAAAGTTATTAAAAAAGAACTTTCAGGTGTTAAAGTATTAGCTAACGGTAAATTAGAGAAAAAATTAACTGTACAAGCTCACAAATTCTCATCTTCAGCAAAAGAAGCTATTGAAGCAGCTGGAGGAGTTTGCGAGGTGCTATAATATATGTTTAGTGCATCACTAAATTTATTTAAAGTTAAAGAAACTCGTAACAAAAT
>CAURMD010000044.1:0-9231 GCA_963525985.1 uncultured Streptococcus sp.
TAGAAATTTCTTTTAAGATAGAATAGGTTGGTACTGCGACAATCATGCCAATGACACCATAGATATTACTTGATAACAAAAGTAATACTAAAATTGTTATTGGATGAACCTTCATCACACCACCAACGATTCGAGGGTAGAGGATATTTCCATCCACTTGTTGAATGATTAGCATGTAAACAACTGCAATTAGCATTCTATGAGGATCCGTAAAGACATTGGCAATAATCATCGGAATCAAGCCAATACTTGGTCCCACATAAGGAATGAGATTGGCCAATCCTGAAAAGATAGCAAAGACCAAAGCGTATTTCAAACCAATCACGCTATATCCGATAAAGGCCAAACAACCGATAATAATGGCATCAATTGCGACTCCACTAATATAGCGAGCAATTGTTGCATTCAAATTCTTTAAAAGACCTGCAATATGCAACTTATCTCTCTTTAAAACAGTACGTTCAAGCATCGGTAAAAATTTGTTACCATCTAACAAAAAATAGACCAAAAACACAGGAGTCATAATAATAATCAAAACAGTACTAAAGAGAGCTGATAGAACACTTCCGACACTATTCGTCACACTATTTAGTATATTTTGTAAAATATCTACATAGGATAAATTTAACTGTTGAATAGTCGCTTGAATATCCAAATTTTGAAAGGCTGGATAAGTAGATAAATCCACAATCAAATCTTGTAAACGACTGTAGATAGTCTGACTAGTCGCAATCAAGCTGGTCAACTGATTAACCAAAATCGGTAAGAGATAGACTACCCCAATGACAAGCCCCCAAACCAAAGCACACAAGGTTAGTAGAATACCAATGATACGATTAATTTTGAAATACTTTTGTAAAAAATTTACAATAGGATTGGTCAAATAATATAAAAAACCACCTAGAAGAAAAGGAATCATGATGGTGTTTGCTACGCTTACAAAAGGCGTGATAATCGCCCCCATCTCTCTCCATAAATAAAAAATGATTGTTAATAATAAAATCTCACTGGTCCAAAAAAATAATTTATTCTTACGAAACATGAGCTACCTCCATTCATCTATTTTACCATACTTTCAAAAAAGCTTCTTTCTTCTATCATGAAACTGGGAATATTTTTTTCTTTATGTTAGAATAAACTTACTATGAAAAAAATCATTTTAACTCTCTTAAGTCTATCCGTAATTGGGTCAGCATCTACTGTTGCTGCCCAAGATTTTAATATTGCTGCTAAACATGCCATTGCTGTTGAGGCAAATACTGGTAAAATTCTCTATGAGAAAGATGCAACTCAACCTGTCGAAATTGCTTCTATTACAAAACTACTGACAGTCTACCTTGTTTATGAGGCATTAGATAAAGGAACAATCACCTTATCAACTCCTGTAGATATTTCTGATTATCCTTATAAGCTAACAACAAATTCCGAAGCAAGCAACGTCCCTATGGAGGCTCGTAATTATACCGTCGAACAACTACTAGAAGCAACACTGGTATCCAGTGCTAACAGTGCAGCCATTGCTCTAGCTGAGAAAATTGCTGGCTCAGAGAAAGACTTCGTCGATATGATGCGCGCTAAACTCTTGGAATGGGGAATCCAGGATGCCACTGTTGTCAATACGACAGGTCTTAACAATGAAACTCTAGGAGATAACATTTACCCAGGTTCTAAAAAAGATGAGGAAAATAAGCTCAGCGCTTATGATGTTGCCATCGTTGCCCGTAACCTCATCAAAAAGTACCCACAAGTCTTGGAAATCACCAAAAAACCTTCTTCTACTTTTGCTGGAATGACAATCACTTCGACTAACTATATGTTAGAAGGCATGCCCGCTCATCGAGGTGGTTTTGATGGACTGAAAACAGGAACAACAGACAAAGCTGGAGAGTCTTTTGTTGGTACTACTGTCGAAAAAGGAATGAGGGTTATCACAGTTGTTTTGAATGCAGATCATCAAGCCAATAATCCTTACGCTCGTTTTACAGCTACATCTTCACTAATGGATTATATTTCTTCTACATTTACACTTCGCAAAATCGTTCAGCAAGGCGATGCCTATCAAGATAGCAAAGCCCCTGTACAAGATGGAAAAGAAGATACAGTCACTGCAGTGGCCCCAGAGGATATCTATCTAATTGAGCGTATTGGGAATCAATCTTCCCAATCTGTTCAATTCACACCTGATTCTAAAGCAATCCCAGCACCACTTGAAGCTGGAACAGTGGTTGGCCATTTGACTTATGAAGACAAGGATTTGATTGGTCAAGGTTACATTACCACAGAACGTCCTAGTTTCGAAATGGTAGCAGAAAAGAAAGTTGAAAAAGCCTTCTTCTTAAAAGTTTGGTGGAATCAGTTTATCCGCTTCATCAACGAAAAATTATAAAAAATCGCGATTTAAACCGCGATTTTTTTGTTACAAGTTCATCTTCAAGATCCTTGACTGGGGGTAAATCTAAAAACAAATTTTACCCAACTGACCCTTCCATTTCATAGCTAATCAAACGATTCAGCTCAACAGCATATTCCATTGGAAGCTCTTTTGTGAAGGGTTCTACAAATCCCATGACAATCATCTCAGTTGCTTCAGATTCTGACAATCCACGGCTCATGAGGTAATAGAGTTGCTCTTCTGAAATCTTAGATACCTTAGCTTCGTGTTCCAAAGCAACTTGCGAGTTATGAATTTCATTAAATGGAATGGTATCTGATGCTGACAAGTCATCCATGATAATGGTATCACACTCGATGTGAGAAACAGATTTCTTAGAGTTTTTGTTAAAGGTTACTTGTCCACGGTAGTCAACCTTCCCTCCGCCTTTAGCGATGGATTTAGACACGATAGACGAGCTTGTATGTGGAGCATTGTGTATCATCTTAGCACCAGTATCTTGGTGTTGCCCTGCATTAGCAAAGGCAATAGAAAGCATGGTACCACGCGCCCCTTCTCCATCAAGGTAAACAGATGGGTATTTCATAGTTGTTTTGGCACCCAAGTTTCCATCAATCCACTCAACCGTGGCATCCTTTTGAGCCTTAGCACGTTTTGTTACCAAGTTATAAACGTTATCAGACCAGTTTTGGATGGTTGTATAACGCATATAAGCTCCATCCAAGGCAAAGATTTCTACGATGGCAGCATGCAAGCTGTTACTTGAATAAGTTGGCGCTGTACATCCTTCTACATAATGGACACTTGCTCCTTCATCAACGATAATCAAAGTACGTTCAAACTGACCAGTATTTTCGTTGTTGATACGGAAGTAAGTTTGAAGAGGAATATCTACCTTGACTCCTTTTGGTACGTAGATAAAGGTTCCACCTGACCATACTGCCGAGTTGAGGGCAGCCAACTTGTTATCTGTTGGCGGTACCAACTTAGCAAAGTATTGTTTAAACAAATCTGGGTATTCCTTGAGGGCAGAATCCGTATCTGTAAAGATAATCCCCAATTTTTGGAACTCTTCCTTCATGTTGTGGTAAACCACTTCTGACTCGTACTGGGCAGAAGCACCGGCTAGATAAGCACGCTCAGCTTCAGGAATCCCGATACGCTCAAAGGTTTCTTTAATTTTTTCAGGAACCTCATCCCATGAACGAGCTGGTTTATCAGATGGTTTTTGGTAGTAGATCAAGTCATCAAAATCAATCTCTGACAAGTCTGCTCCCCAAGTTTGCATAGGCATTTTTTTGAAGGTTTCATAAGACTTCAAACGGAATTCTAACATCCACTCAGGTTCTCCCTTTGCAGCTGATAGTTCACGAATGACATCTTCATTCAATCCTTTTCCTGTCGATAGGACAGGCTCTACATCATCATGGAAACCAAATTTATATTCACCAAGGTCAATTGGTTTTGGTTCTACTCTTTCTTCAGCCATAATATCCTTTCTTTCATTCTTCATTTCTACTAATTCATAAGACAAAAGAAACTTGTCTTAGTTATTTTCTTGATTTTCAATTGTTTTCTTCAGGGCGTTCCAAGCTAGGGTTGCACACTTGATTCGTTGAGGAAATTTGGCAACGCCTGACAAGAAAGCTGCATCGCCTAGTTGGTCTTGGCGTTCATCTTTTTGCCCTTGAACCATTTCAGAAAAAATGGTAGCAAGTTCTAAGATTTCTTGTTTGGTTTTTCCTAAAACTGCATCTGTCATCATGCTAGCAGAGGCAGTTGAGATGGTACAACCTGAGTTTAGAAAAGCGATATCTTCCAAACGGTCTTCTGCATCAAACTTGACAGAGAGATTGATAACATCTCCACAGGTCGGATTGTTGAGACTGATTTGTTCAGCGTCTTCTAACTTCCCTTGGTGATGTGGATTTTTCGAATGGTCCGCTACCACTGCCATATAAAGGCTATCTAGTTTAGAAAGTGCCATTGAAAAACTCCTTTGTCTTTTGTAAGGCATCGACTAGCTTGTCGCAATCTGCCTTGGTATTGTAGATATAAAAACTTGCACGAGCTGTTGCTGGGACATCCAAATACTGGAGCAAGGGTTGAGCGCAATGGTGACCTGCTCGAACAGCCACTCCTTCATAATCCAAAGCTGTCGCAAGGTCGTGCGGATGAAGGTCACCTAGGTTAAAGGCAATGACACCTGAACGTTGAGCCAAGTCCTGCGAACCATAAATGGTCAATCCTTCAATCGCCTGCAGTTTTGGATAGACGTAGGCAATCAATTCTTGTTCATGGGCTTCAATTGCATCCATACCAATCTTTTCAAGATAATCTACTGCCGCAGCAAGTCCGATTGCACCTGCCATATTGGGAGTTCCTGCCTCGAATTTCCAAGGTAATTCCTTCCAACTAGCAGATTGTTCATAAACGAAATCTATCATTTCGCCGCCAAATTCTACTGGTGACATTTGTTCCAAATACTTTTCTTTACCATAAAGAACACCGATACCAGTTGGACCAGCCATCTTGTGACCTGAAAAGGCAAAGAAGTCCACATCCAAGTCCTGGACATCAATCTTCATATGAGGAGTAGACTGAGCACCATCCACCACCATGATGGCTCCCACTTGGTGGGCCATTTGAGTGATTTCTTTGATCGGATTGACAACACCCAGAACATTTGAGGCATGAGCTAGGGAGACAAATTTCACCTTATCAGTCAATTTAACTCGTAAGTCATCCATATCCAGAGCTCCATCTTTGAGATAGACATAAACAAGCTCTGCCCCAGTCTTGCGGCAGGCTTCCTGCCATGGAATGATATTGGAATGGTGTTCCATGACGGAAATCAAGACCTTGTCTCCCTCAGTCAAGACTTCCTCAGCATAACGCGCTACCCAGTTCAGACTGGTTGTCGTTCCTCTGGTAAAGAGAACTTCCTTTGTAGACCCTGCATTGATAAACTTACGAATGGTTTCACGAGCGGCTTCATAAGAAGCTGTCGCCCTTTCTGCCAAGGTATGAACGCCACGATGAACATTGGCATTGTCGTTCTCATAGTAGCGGTTAATCGTCTCCAGAACTGCTAGTGGTTTTTGTGTCGTCGCAGCATTGTCCAAATAGACCAATGGTTCATCGTTGACAATCTGGTCTAAAATTGGAAAATCCTTGCGAATCGCTTCTACATCTAACATAGGCTACCCCTTAGCGTTTTGACAATTTTTCTTCGATAGTTGCAATCATTTCATCACGAACTTCCTTGACTGGAATCTCAACGATAACGGATCCAAGGAAGCCACGAACAACCAAACGCTCTGCAGTTGCCTTATCCAAGCCACGACTCATGAGGTAGTACATATCTTCTGGATCCACCTGACCAATAGAGGCTGCGTGTCCTGCAGTTACGTCATTTTCATCAATCAAAAGAATTGGGTTAGCATCTGAACGAGCCTGGTCTGAAAGCATGAGAACACGACTTTCTTGTTGGGCATCTGCTCCCTTGGCCCCCTTGATAATGTGGCCAATACCATTGAAGGTCAAGGTTGCTTTTTCAAGAATAACCCCATGTTGTAGGATATTTCCGATTGAGTTGCAACCATAGTTAGTTACTCGGGTATCAATCCCTTGTACCTGACGACCGCTTGAAAGAGCTACAACTTTCAGGTCAGCATGGCTACCGTTACCAATCAAATCGCTATCAAAGTCAGCAACAACATTTCCTTCGTTCATAACACCAATCGCCCAGTCAATGCTTGCATCGTTGCCTAATTTACCACGACGGCTAATGTAAGCAGTGACGTTTTCACCTAGACGGTCGATAGCCGCAAACTTGACTTGAGCTCCAGAACGAGCAATCACTTCAACAGTAATGTTTGCAGTTGCTTTGGCACTTCCTTCACCGCGTGACTCTAAACGCTCCAGATAACTAATCCTAGAATTTTTACCAGCGATAATCATAATATGCTTGTTAAACGGCACATCGCTATCGCTATCTTGGTAGAAAATACCTTCGATTGGTTCAGCAATCTCAACATTATCAGGAATATAGAGGACAGCACCACTGTTGAAATAAGCTGTATGGTAGGCTGCCAACTTGTCATCGTCATACTTAACAGATGACATGAAGAATTCCTCAATAAGCTCTGGAATTTCTTCTAAAGCTGAGTGGAAGTCTGTAAAGACGACACCCTGTTCAGCTAACTCAACTGGAGTTTGCTCAAAAACAGTTTGAGTTCCTACTTGCACCAACTTCAAGTGATTATCTAGAGCAGTGAAATCTGAAACATTTGCTGATGGCTCACTTTCTGTAATCGTTCCATCACCAAGATTCCAACGGTGGAATTTGACACGCTCAATAACTGGTAATTCCAAAGTCTCAATCTTGTCAAAAGCTTTTTGACGGAGATCAGCCAACCAGCTTGGTTCAGCGTGCATTTCTGAAAAAAGTTTAATATTTTCTTTAGTCATTTACTTCTCCTAAAAGATACGAGGGAATTACAATTCTTCCTTGTAGTCATAGCCAAGTTCTTCAGCTAGTTTTGCGTATCCTTCACGTTCCAAACGTGCAGCCAATTCTGGACCACCAGAAAGGACAACACGACCTTCCATCATCACATGTACCACATCAGGTGTGATGTAGTTCAAAAGACGTTGGTAGTGAGTGATAATCATAGCACCAAAGCCTTCACCACGCATGGCATTCACACCTTTAGAAACAACTTTAAGGGCATCAATATCAAGACCAGAGTCAATCTCATCCAAAAGGGCGAAAGTTGGTTCCAACATCAAAAGTTGAAGAATTTCATTACGTTTTTTCTCACCACCAGAGAAACCTTCGTTGAGGTAACGCTCAGCCATTTCTTCTTTCATGTTGAGCAATTCCATTTTTTCATCTAGCTTAGTAATAAACTCACGAACTGAAATCTTCTCATCGTCTTCTTTACCAGCATTCATGGCTGCACGAAGAAACTCAGCATTGGTAATTCCAGGAATTTCTGATGGGTATTGCATAGCAAGGAAAAGTCCCATACGCGCACGCTCGTCAACTTCCAACTCAAGGATGTTTACGCCGTCAAACAAAACTTCACCTTTGGTAACCTCATAGTTTGGATTTCCCATGATAGCGGCAGAAAGAGTTGATTTACCAGTACCATTTGGTCCCATGATAGCGGCGATTTCTCCTGTTTTCAGGGTCAGGTTAACCCCTTTTAAAATTTCTTTTCCTTCAATCTCAACGTGAAGATCTTTGATCTCTAATACTGACATGATAGTTCCTTTCTTTTTCAAGACTTTTACAGTGCTTACTGGAAACATACTTGATTTCCCTAGAAAATACGGTAAAAGGTCAATAAATATACTTTTATAGTATAACAAAAAAAAGCCTAAAAGGCTTTGATTTTGTCTGGAAGCTGAGGGCTAGTCTTTCCTATTAAAATGCTGATCGATGACATCAACGATTTTGCCCATCACATAACTGACTCGGAAATTTCTAAAGAGTAAAATTGCCCAAAAGGCTGCCATAATATAACGACCAGTCATCCAAGCTTCATTGAAAAAATAGGTCTCAGCAGCTGTAAACAGCGCGATGATAATAAATTGTTGTCTATTCATAAACTTATTGTATCATGAAATCTTTCTTTAGTCTTCCTCTACCTTCACTTTATCAGCCAAAAATTCAAATCCTTCTGGAATCAGGCTTTCTTCTGCTTCTTTTTCAGTTTGAGAAGATTTGGCTTTGGCTGAAAAGGCTGCGCGAACTTCTTTCCATTCCTCCATGGAAATAGCTAAAATTTCAGGTGAAAAACCTGCCGCCTGACTGAGGATGTTACCAAACATGGTGTTGAGATTGTCTCGTTTCATGGTTTGACCAGCATTGAAGTTAGACTCAAAAGCAAGAATAGCATGGTGTTCATTGGCCGCAACCGGTTGAGATCCAACTAGCAGAGCCTTATCAGGGCCTCCTAGACTTTCAATTACCTCTCCCCAGGCATTCTGCAAGCGAATCAGATTTTGACGAGCCAAATCAGGATTTTCGACGGCCTCTTGTAGGATAGATTGAACTTTATTCCGATCCACACGATAGACGGTCTTGCCTGTTGCTGGACGACTAGGAGCTGGATTTGTTGGTTTAGCTACAGTTCCCACATTGGCGAGTTCTTGTTTGAGACGTATCACTTCTTGTCTCAGCGTAGCAATTTCACTTTCAACTGCTCCTGAAAGAGATGGCTCAGGCTTAATCTCCGCTAAACGAATAGTCATCATCTCAGCATAAATCTTGGGCTGCAAACTAGACTTAATATCTGCTAAACTGACTGTCGCCAAGCGAATCATTTCAAACAGATTTTCTTGAGGAAGTGCCAAATTTTCTACAAAGACTGGACTATGATGAGTGTTTTCTCCCCCTGTTTGAACAATTAACAAGTCTCTTAAATAGTGCAAAAGGTCGGTCACAAAACGAGTCATGCTCTTACCATTGTCAAAGAGAAGATTTAAGCAAGCTAATGCTTTGGGAACATCCTGTTGAGACAAGGCAGCCACATAATCATCCAAGGCTGATAGGCTAATGGTGCCAGTAATTTCTTCAGAGATGGCAGTCGTCAGCTCGTTTCCCTGTGTCAAACTCAGGGCTTGATCCAAAATAGACAAAGCGTCTCGCATTCCACCTTCAGCTCGTCTAGCAATGATTTCCACAGCCTCTGGTTCAGAACTGATACTTTCTTTTTCTAAGATATAGTGAATATGTTCCTTAATATCCTGTGTCTTAATTGATTTAAACTCAAAACGTTGCACACGGGATAGAAT
The DNA here is from genome assembly GCA_963525985.1 of uncultured Streptococcus sp. Lineage (GTDB taxonomy): Bacteria > Bacillota > Bacilli > Lactobacillales > Streptococcaceae > Streptococcus. Next base: position 9,200 of record CAURMD010000044.1, read on the forward strand.
AGTCGCAGGTATCTTGTGCAATTCAGTAGTGG
>CAURMD010000045.1:0-9129 GCA_963525985.1 uncultured Streptococcus sp.
CTAGAGATGGGATATATGGATAATCCAGAAGAAAACCAAAAAATCCGCAGCAGTGACTATCAAGATAAACTAGTCGAAGGGATTATTAAGGGAATCCAAAAATATTATGCTGGTAATTAAAACAGCTTAAGCCTCGAACTCATTCGGGGCTTATTTTTTTATCTAAATCTAGTTCTTCTTTCTAGAACTATTTCGCTTTTCAGCTTATTCTTCCTAACTGTGCTATACTTAATTTATACTCAATGAAAATCAAAGAGCAAACTAGGAAACTAGCCGCAGGCTGCTCAAAGCACTGCTTTGAGGTTGCAGATAAAGTTGACGCGGTTTGAAGAGATTTTCGAAGAGTATTAGTACATTCTTTGAGATTGGAGCTAGTATGAAAATCCATAAAACCGTGAATCCTGTTGCCTATGAAAATACCTATTACTTGGAAGGTGAAAAACACCTCATCGTCGTCGATCCTGGTAGCCATTGGGAAGCCATTCGTCAGACAATAGAGAACATCAACAAACCGATCTGCGCTATTCTCCTGACCCACGCCCATTATGACCATATCATGAGTCTGGACTTGGTTCGCGAAACTTTTGGCAATCCTCCTGTCTATATCGCAGAGAGTGAAGCCAGCTGGCTCTATACTCCCGTCGATAATCTCTCTGGGCTTCCACGCCACGATGATATGGCAGATGTGGTCGCAAAACCGGCTGAGCACACTTTTGTCTTTCATGAAGAATATCAATTGGAGGAATTTCGTTTTACTGTCTTACCAACACCAGGGCACTCTATCGGTGGTGTTTCTATCGTCTTTCCACAAGCTCACCTAGTCTTGACAGGTGATGCCCTATTCCGTGAAACTATTGGTCGAACCGACCTTCCAACTGGTAGTACAGAGCAGCTACTCCATAGTATCCAGACCCAACTCTTCACCCTACCAAACTACGATGTCTATCCAGGACATGGTCCAGCTACGACTATTGCTCACGAAAAGACCTTCAATCCTTTTTTCTAACAAGATGGTGACAATGACTATCGCATTTTAAGTGCATTATCCAGCAGTCTTTCCACTATAAAAGGCATCCTATCAAGGTTTTCACACCTGATTGGATGCCTTTTTCTGATGACTAGATTTTTTGCCTTACCAAATAATCACGCGCTCTTCTGGTGAACGCCACATACCATCTCCTTCTTTGACATCATAGGTTGTAAAGAAATCATCGAAGTTTGGTACTTGTACATTGACACGGAGTTTGGCTGGTGCGTGCACATCGACGCTAGCCAAAAGTTTCATAAATTCTGGACGACCTTTCATGCGCCAGATGCGACCGAAGTTGTAGAAGAATTCTTCTGCTGAGAAGTCTGGTTCTCTCTTAGCTGCTTCAAGCGCTGCAGCGATTCCTCCCAAGTCAGCCACATTTTCTGATACAGTCAATTTACCGTTGATGGTTGCTCCATAAGAATCCTGTCCATCAAATTGGTCAATGACTTTTTGTGTTTTCTCCTTGAAGGCAGCATAGTCGCTCTCTGTCCACCAATCCTTGAGGCTACCATTTTCATCGAAGGAAGCTCCGTTGGTATCAAAGGCGTGAGAAATTTCATGGGCAATAACCGCCCCGATACCCCCGTAGTTAGCAGAAGATGACTGATGCAAGTCATAGAAAGGAGCCTGTAAAATAGCCGCTGGGAAAACAATCAGATTCTTCTGTGGATTGTAGTAGGCATTGACCATATGAGCAGGCATGCCCCACTCCTTGTAGTCTACAGGCTGGTTCCACTTGCTCCAACTGTGTTTGATTTCCACACGCGCAAAGGCTAGAGCATTGTCAAAAAGACTAGCATTCTCATTTACTACTTTGTCCTTATAACGTTCTGGCAATTCTTCTGGGTAACCGATGTAAGGCTTGATGACATTGAGTTTGACGATGGCCTTGTCACGAGTTTCAGGAGTCAGCCAGTCATTTTTAGCCAAGCGTTCCTTATAGACATCAATCATAGTTGCCACTTTTTTCTCCACGTCCGCCTTGGCCTCTGGAGAGAATTTTTCATGGGCATACCAGAGACCCAAGGCTTGTTTGAAAGGACCTTGTGCTAGCTGGTAGGCTGCCTTGACCTTGTCTTTGGCTTCTGGAACTCCTGAAAGCGCACGGCTATAAGCACCTGACAAGACACGGATTTCTTCTGTTAAATAGCTGGTTGAAAGATTAACAACACTTAAAATTAAGGTTGCCTTGAGGAAAGGCCAGGCCTCTTCACTATAGAATTGGTCTGCTGCTTGCCAGAAACGTTCTTCGTCTACGATAACCTTGTCTGGTACTTGTCCAAGAACGGCTTGGAAAAAGTCATCCAAAGGTAGGGCAGGCGCAAATTTCTTGAAATCTTCGTAAGCATATGGATGGTAGAGTTTAGCATACTCTGAACTTTCTTCATTAGAGAGCACCACTGCCGCAACTCGACGGTCCAATTCTAGTCTTTTCTCTAGCAAGTCTTCAATTTCTTCATCAGAGAAATCATAAGCCTTGAGGAGATTTGCGCTGCTTTCTTTCCAAAGAGTCAGGAGCTCTTCGCGCTGAGGATGGTCTTCTGCATAGTAGGTCGTATCTGGCAGGATTGTGCTTGGAGCACTGGCCCATAAAACGTTGATTCTAGCATCCATAAAGTCTGGAGATACACCAAAAGGAAGAAAGTTTGGTTTGCCAGCAAGCTCAAACTCTGCTAGTTTAGCTGCAAAATCCTCAAAAGTCTCCAATTCTTGGAATTCTTTAAGGAGTGGTAAGACAGGTGTGATACCGTCAGCTTCTCTCTTGTCAAAATCACGAACTAGGCGGTGGTATTTGACAAAGTTTTCCAAGATAGCATCCTCAGGCACCTCTTCACCTGCCAACCACTTGTCTGTTGTCGCCAGCATCAGGTCTTCAATTTCCTGGTCTAAATCAACAAAACCTCCTGTTTGAGACTTATCTGCTGGGATTTCAGCTGTCTGTTGCCATTCTCCATTGATTGCATCATAAAAATCATCTTGATAACGTGTCATCTTGTTCTCGCTTTCATTTGTACTTGTTTTTAGCTTAACAAAAATTAACTGGGAATGCAATTAAAATACAAGATTAAAAGAACTTAAATATTTTACTGTTAATATTTTAATTTTTTAAAAAATTAACTTGACTTAATTTTTTTTTTAAGGTATATTAAGAGTCAGGAGGAATACAAGTTATGATACGTATCGAAAACCTCAGTGTCTCCTACAAAGAAACGTTGGCACTTAAGGATATTTCACTAGTGCTCCAAGGACCAACAATTACCGGTATCATTGGTCCAAACGGTGCTGGAAAATCAACATTATTAAAAGGTATGCTGGGAATTATCCCACATCAAGGTCAGGCATTTCTCGATGACAAGGAAGTTAAAAAATCCTTACACCGAATTGCCTATGTCGAACAAAAAATCAATATCGACTACAACTTTCCCATCAAGGTCAAGGAATGTGTCTCGCTAGGACTATTTCCCTCTATTCCTCTCTTTCGCAGTTTAAATGCTAAACATTGGAAAAAAGTAGAGGAAGCCCTTGAAATCGTCGGCCTAGCTGACTACGCTGAACGTCAAATCAGTCAACTGTCTGGAGGTCAATTCCAGCGGGTCTTGATTGCCAGATGTTTGGTACAGGAAGCCGACTATATCCTCTTGGATGAACCCTTTGTTGGGATTGACTCTGTCAGTGAGGAAATCATCATGAATACGCTGAGAGATCTGAAAAAAGCTGGGAAGACGGTTCTCATCGTCCACCACGACCTCAGCAAGGTTCCCCACTACTTCGATCAAGTCTTGCTTGTCAATCGAGAAGTGATTGCCTTTGGTCCAACCAAAGAAACCTTTACAGAAGCCAATCTCAAAGAAGCTTACGGTAATCGACTCTTTTTCAATGGAGGTGACCTATGATTGCAGAATTTATCGATGGATTGCAAAAATTCCATTTCCTACAAAATGCCTTGATAACAGCTATTGTCGTCGGGGTCGTAGCTGGAGCTGTGGGATGTTTCATCATCCTACGCGGGATGTCACTCATGGGAGATGCCATTTCACATGCTGTCTTACCAGGTGTAGCCCTCTCCTTCATCTTGGGCGTTGACTTCTTTATAGGAGCCATTGTCTTTGGATTGCTAGCTGCCATCATCATTACCTACATCAAGGGAAACTCGATTATCAAAAGCGATACCGCCATCGGCATTACCTTTTCTTCTTTCTTAGCCCTCGGTATCATCTTGATTAGTGTCGCTAAAAGTTCAACTGACCTTTTCCATATCCTTTTTGGTAATATCCTAGCCGTCCAAGATACGGATATGTTTATTACTATGGGTGTTGGGGCAGTCATTCTCTTGTTAATCTGGATTTTCTTCAAGCAACTCTTGATCACTTCCTTTGATGAACTCTTGGCCAAAGCCATGGGAATGCCTGTCAATTTCTATCACTACCTTCTCATGGTACTCCTGACTCTCGTGTCTGTGACAGCCATGCAAAGTGTCGGAACTATCCTGATTGTAGCCATGCTGATTACCCCAGCTGCAACTGCTTATCTTTATGCTAATAGCCTGAAAAGCATGATTTTCCTTTCCTCAACCTTTGGAGCTACTGCTTCAGTTTTGGGACTCTTTATCGGTTATAGCTTTAACGTTGCGGCAGGTTCTAGTATCGTGCTCACAGCTGCTAGTTTCTTTCTCATTAGCTTCTTTATCGCTCCAAAACAACGATATTTGAAACTGAAAAATAAACATTTGTTAAAATAAGGGGTAAAGCCCCAATAAATTGGAGGATCTAATGAAAAAATTAGGTACATTGTTGGTTCTTTTTCTTTCCGCCATTGTTCTCGTAGCATGTGCTAGCGGAAAAAAAGATGCAGCTTCTGGTCAAAAACTAAAAGTTGTTGCTACAAACTCAATCATCGCTGATATTACTAAAAATATTGCTGGTGACAAGATTGATCTTCACAGTATCGTTCCTATTGGACAAGACCCACACGAATACGAACCACTCCCTGAAGATGTTAAGAAAACTTCTCAGGCTGACCTCATTTTCTATAACGGTATCAACCTTGAAACAGGTGGCAATGCTTGGTTTACCAAATTGGTAGAAAATGCTAAGAAAACTGAAAACAAAGACTACTTTGCAGTCAGCGAAGGCGTTGATGTTATCTACCTTGAAGGCCAAAACGAAAAAGGTAAAGAAGACCCACACGCTTGGCTTAACCTTGAAAACGGTATGATTTTTGCTAAAAATATCGCCAAACAATTGAGCGCTAAAGACCCTAGCAACAAGGAATTCTACGAAAAAAATCTCAAAGAATATACTGATAAGCTAGACAAACTCGACAAGGAAGCTAAGGAGAAATTTAACAACATCCCTGCTGAGAAAAAACTCATTGTAACCAGCGAAGGATGCTTCAAATATTTCTCTAAAGCCTACGGTGTCCCAAGTGCCTATATCTGGGAAATCAACACTGAAGAAGAAGGAACACCTGACCAAATCAAGACCTTGGTTGAAAAACTTCGCCAAACAAAAGTTCCTTCACTCTTTGTAGAATCAAGTGTGGATGACCGTCCAATGAAGACTGTTTCACAAGACACAAACATCCCAATCTACGCACAAATCTTTACTGACTCTATCGCAGAACAAGGTAAAGAAGGCGACAGCTACTACAACATGATGAAATACAACCTTGACAAGATTGCTGAAGGATTGGCAAAATAAGCCTCTGAAAAACGTCATTCTCACATGAGCTGGCGTTTTTTCTATGCAAACATTTCCGGTCAAATCATTGGAAAATTCCGACTGTTTCAGCTAAAATGGAAGAAAAAAGATTGGAGTATCCTATGGTAACTTTTCTCGGAAATCCTGTGAGCTTTACAGGTAAACAACTACAAGTCGGCGACAAGGCTCTTGATTTTTCACTCACTACAACAGACCTTTCTAAAAAATCTCTGGCTGATTTTGATGGCAAGAAAAAAGTCTTAAGTGTCGTGCCTTCTATCGATACAGGTATCTGCTCAACTCAAACGCGTCGTTTTAATGAAGAACTGGCTGGACTGGATAATACAGTTGTCTTGACTGTTTCAATGGACCTACCTTTTGCCCAAAAACGTTGGTGCGGTGCTGAAGGTATTGAAAATGCCATCATGCTCTCAGACTATTTCGACCATTCCTTTGGACGTGATTACGCCCTCTTAATCAATGAGTGGCACCTATTGGCACGCGCAGTCTTTGTCCTCGATACTGACAATACGATTCGCTACGTTGAATACGTGGACAATATCAACTCTGAACCAAACTTCGAAGCCGCAATTGCAGCTGCTAAAGTCCTATAGAAAAAATCCTCTGTCACAAAGAGTTCCCTACTCTTTGAAACGGAGGATTTTTGTTTACGAGTAAATATAAATTCAATCAGATAAAAACAACTGCCTTACTCTACAGATTTCAGGGCTTCAAGCATATCAACCTTTCTCAGATGATAATTGACAAAGAAACCAAGCAAGGTCAAAATGATGCTTACTGCTGCCACTGGAATTACATAGACTTCCCAGCCTACCTGCGGATAAAAGAGAATAGTCGCAGGCGAAATCATTTGAATCAAAAATTGGTGTAAATAGAAACCAGATACCAAACCAAGTACGATTCCCACAAGGGACAGCACAATCGTCTCACGGTAAATGTAGAGAGTGACTTCATTATTATGAAAACCGAGAACCTTGATAGTGGAGAGTTCACGGATTCTCTCAGCCACGTTGATATTGGTCAGATTGTAGAGGATAACAATAGCCAACAGAACCGATACGATGACCAAGATGGTCATGGTCTGATTGAGTGAGCTGGCGACGGAGTCAAAGAGTCGAATGGCTGAAGCATTCTGGACAACGCTGGACACCACAGCTTGATTCATAAGTAAGCCGGCCTGCCTTTCGATACTAGTTGCACTGGTATCCCTTAGCGAGACCAGATAAGTGTTGGCTTGGGGTAGCTGTCCGTAAATTTGCTCATAGCTATCCTGACTCATATAAATAAAGTGACCAACGTAGTTCTCAGCAATAGCAGCAACCGTTAATTCCTTACCTTCAATTTCTAGAGTTTGTCCAACCTTGACACCTGCCAGCTGGGCTAGTTTAGCTGTGATGACAACTCCATCTTTTAATGTCAACTCTTGCTGATGATGTTGCAGATGGATAAAGGGAGTCAAATCCTCCTTCTCTGTCATCATAAGGGTAATTGTCTGAAGACCAGCCTTACCTTTGAAATCTTTGTCTAGCGTTTTAGAATAGATTTTCTGATAGGCTTGGATGTCCTGACCTTTCAACACTTCTTCTAGATTTACCTTATCCTGATTGGTCGCACTAGGATTTACAGAAATAATCATTTGATACTGTTGGATTTGTTGAAACTGTCTAGACGGAACTCCTGCTACAGAGGATTGGATTCCCAAACCTGCAAAGAGCAGGGCTACAGAACCCGCTACACCAAAGATCGTCATCAACATCCGCTGCTTATAACGGAAGATATTGCGAGCTGTTACCTTATGAGTAAAACTGAGACGGCGCCAGATAAAACTGATGCGCTCCAGTAAGATTTTAGCTCCTTTAACAGGAGGTTTAGGCAGTAAAAGCTGGGCTGCTTCATCATGAAGTTCCCTCCGAGCTACCAAGTAGGCTGGTAGCACACTCGCCAACCAACTCAAGACAAGAGCCAGTAAGCTATAGGTCCAATAGAACTGAATCTGGGTTTCTCCCACCACCATGCCTTTTGTAATGACACTTGAAATCACACCGGCTAGTAAATAATGTCCAAGTATGCTACCTAGAGCTGTTCCGACAGTTCCAGCTACTAGACCGTAGAGGAGAAATTTGGCGATAATATCCTTACTGCGATAACCCAAGGCCTTAAAAATCCCTGCATGAGTTCGCTCTTCATCCACAAAACGAGTCATAGTTGTAAAGGTCACCATAGCTGCTACGGCATAAAGCACTACAGGAAAGATATTGCCCACTGCCCGAATACTGGCTGAAGCATTACTGTACATGAGGTAGCCTTGACCGCCAGGCATGGTCTGACGATTATATACTTGATACTTGGGCTCAGCTAAATCATCCAAAACTTTCTGATGTTTTTCTAATTTTTCCTTTTCTTGGGCTAGATTTTGTTCAGCCTGCTTTAGTTTGTCCTCTTCCTTGCTCAATTCCTGCTTGGCTTGGGTAAGTTGAGCATGGGCCTGCTCTCTCTGCGTTTGAGGAAACAAGGCTAGTTGACTTTCCTGAGCCTGTAAACGAGCTTGAGCAGCTGCTAAACGACGCTTGCCTTCCTGCAGATTAGTCTCAGCCTTCTCAAGGGTCTCTTGGCCTTTGTCTAGAGACCCTTGTCCTTCTTTTCTCAAGAATTGCAGACGTGCCTTGCCATTATCTGACAAAGCTTGTTCAAGGTCTTCCTGATGTTGCTTGGATTTTTCTTCATAAGCTGCTGAAAAAGCATTTAAGCCTGCTAAATCTTGATATTTCAAACGAGCTATATTGTAGACTTTCTGATCAAACTGACTAGGTAAAATCACCCCATAGGCTGTCAGAGTCCCACTTCCACTTCCTGCGTAGCCCATATCTCGCTGGGAGAGGATTTCAGCTGAATCCACAAAACCAGTAATGGTATAAGTATGGTCTTTTAAAGAGGAATGACCCTCTTCTTTTTCTTTAAAACTAATCTCCTGTCCCACGCTATATTGGCCTTGCAAATGAGTGGCCAAAGCGATTTCCTTGTCTGACTGAGGAAGTCGTCCCTCTCTTAGCTGAAAGGTTGAAATTCGCTCTGGTTTGGAGTACAGCCGAATGGCATCCTGCCCATTCTCCATAGTCACATCTGTCAAATAGGCAAACTCAACCTCTGCGCCCTCTATCTGTTCTAGTTCTTCTTGATCTGTTTGATCCAAACCATAATTAGACATGACTGCCAAATCCAAGGTTTGAGCAGTTGTTAAATAAGCATTAGCTGTCGCCTCCATGTTGGGACTGGTTACTTTGAGTCCTACTAAGGCTAGAGACCCTAACATCATCAAGGTTAAGATGGATAAAAAACGCCCCTTGGAGCCTGTGAAGGACTGAATCAAGTCCTTCC